>JAZGFQ010000119.1:0-14661 GCA_036479635.1 Arenicellales bacterium | reverse complement strand
CCACCGGCTTGATGGCAGGCTGCGCAGTTTTTATTATAAACCGCTTCACCTTGCGTCATCAAAGAGGCTTGATCCCAAGTTTTTTCTGATTCTGCTTTCGTTGCATCGGCTGAAGCGACTTGTTCAGCTACCCAAGCATCATATTCTGCCTGTTCTTTAGCAATGACGACAATCGGCATAAAGGCGTGATCTTTGCCGCAAAGTTCCGCGCACTGACCCCGATATGTGCCTGGCGTGTTTACTTTCGCCCACATATCATTGATAAAACCTGGCACGGCGTCTTTTTTAACCGCAAAATCAGGCACCCACCAAGCGTGCAACACATCGTTTGACGTAAACAAGAAACGAACTTTCTTACCCACAGGAATGACCACAGGGTTATCCACTTCTAATAAATAGTTATCCACCGTGCTTGGGTCAATCGACGAACCCAATGCGCTAGCTTCGCGACTATCATCGGCCATGCTACTGAAAAAGGTGATACCTTCTTCAGGGTATTCATAATGCCACTTCCACTGGTAACCCGTCACCTGAATGGTCATATCTGCATTAGAAGAATCTTCTATCTTAATTAAAGCCGTTGCAGCGGGCATCGCTAAAGAAATTAAAATAATGACAGGCACTACGGTCCATAAAATCTCCGCCTTGGTGCTTTCATGAAAAGTTGCCGCTTGATAGCCCTTAGATTTACGATGCTTGATCATGGAATAAATCATTGCACCGAATACGATGACGCCAATGACGACACACACCCATAAAGCCAGCATATGTAAATTATATACTTCTAGACTTAAATCCGTCACGCCTTTGGTCATGTTCAAACCCCACTCTGCTTTTGCGCTGAGTGTTGCGGTTAAACCCGCCAAGCCGATCATTGCTTGTGTCGCCTTATTCATTCTGAACTTCCTCGTAAAATTTTAATTGTGTACCCACTCTTTGATCTGCTCAAGCCATTAAATATTAGAAAACAATTAAATACTTGTCTTGGATCAAAGAATAATAATATTCTTATGATTTTTTCCGTGCGCGATACTACCGAATACTGTAGCCCGCCGCAATGAACACAATCTAATTTTTACTAATAAAGTGTTGAAGGAGGCATCAGTCGGGTTTATGGGCGTTAATCACTTAAGCGAAACGAACAACGCACGAAAAAACATCTCGCTAAAAACGCTATCTGCCTTAAAGGCTGATCAATATCAGGCTTTCTCTGCTTGTAACTGTTGGACAACTTTAGCGTAACGCTCACCTAAATCTGTCAAGGCATCCACTTCATGCATCGCAGCAGGTTGATCGTCAGCTGCGATATTCTTTTGAATACGCTGCATTTTCTTAATAATCTTCTTCAATTCTTTTTGAAGGTTTTTATGTTTATTTTTTTGGCTCACCCTACTCTCCTCGTAATATCGTTATGAATTGTTATCAGCGTCTTATGCGCTGTTTAAAAAATACTGCGCCATCAACCAGACAGCCCCTATAAAGGCCACCGTCACGAAAAACCCTGCGATGAAAAAATGCCAGAATTTTCCACTGTTAAAATCACGCTCTCGATTAGCATCATTTTGTATCCCCACCATCGCCGCCATCGCGCTTTTAATGATACTAAAAGTCGATACGTTGCTATGCGTCTGCTGGCTGGCTGGCTGTTTCTTGTCATCCATAATATTAATTAAGCAGCGTGATGCGCAGCAAAATCCGCACGTAATGATCGACCAAGAAAAAAGCAAATAAGGCCGTTAAGTAAAAAATCGAATACCCAAAGGTTTTCATCGCGAACTCATCACCTTCGGTGCTATATAACTTCCACGCATAATAAGCAAAACCTGCGCCCAGGCTCACCGCGCCTGCTAAATATAACGTGCCGCTCATAAACACAATAAACGGCATGATGGTCACAATAATTAATAGCACCGTGTAAAGCACAACGTGCAACTTCGTAAACGGAATGCCATGCGTGACGGGCAACATCGGCACGTTTACCATAGCGTATTCCTTTTGGCGCTTAATCGCCAGCGCCCAGAAATGCGGTGGCGTCCAAACGAAGATGATTAAAAACAATAATAAGGCTTCTGAATGTAACTCACCTGTGATGGACGTCCAGCCCAATACAGGTGGTGCTGCCCCAGCTGCCCCACCAATCACGATATTCTGCGGTGTCGCACGCTTTAAGAACATGGTGTAAATAACTGCATAGCCGATCATTGAGGCGATGGTCAGCATCATGGTTAAGGTGTTGACGAATACATACAATACAATCGCTGCCGTGACCGCCAACGTTAAGGCAAAAATGACGACATTTTTAGGCTTTAAGTTACCTTGTGCCACCGGCCGATTTTTGGTGCGCTCCATTTTCTGATCAATCTCTTCATCAATCACATGGTTCAGTGCCGCGCCTGCCGCCGCCGCAAAGCCTATCCCGATCAAGCCCCAGAAAGCTTTATCTAAGGGAATCATGCCATCAACAGACAGCAACATCCCGACTAAGGCTGTAAACAAGATTAATGCCACCACCTTTAATTTGCAACAAGCAAGGTAATCTGACCAGTTCGTCAAGAAAGATTGGCTTGGATACGTTTGTGCGTTAGGCATGATGTCGTTGTTCATTGATAGCGTGTTTTAATTCTAAAGATAAACTGGCGCGCTCTTCATTGGTTAAAAAACCCGCAAATTCTATCCATTTCCCATGCGAGCCCACTAATAAACGGCTAGGCTGCCAAGGATGTTCATGTTGTTGAAGATCAAGCTTCACCCAATGCAGATCAAACGCCCAAGATTTTGAGCGTTTAGCCTCATGGTGAAAAATCTGCAGCTGTTGTGAGTCTATTTTAACCGATTCATAGACACTGCATTTTTTACGAATCGAATAAAACGCGACGGCCACGGCTAAAAAATCAATCACCAAAAAGGGAATGACCAACCAAAACCCCATCATCGCAAAACGTAGGGCAAATAAGCCCAATACTAACACGGTGACCCAAATCACTTTCATCGTGCCATCACGACTTAAAGAGTGATTAGGTTTAATCGAGAATTCTCGCATCACCACGCTAGCGATAGCCTAAGGCTTAAATCTCGAAAGATTCCAATTTCTTCGCCACCATTTTGTGATCTAACATCACATACTGTGGTAAACCGTTCTTATACGGCGGGTAATCTTCGCCTTCCATCAATGGCGCAAGGTACGTGCGGCAAGCATCGGTAATACCAAAACCATCTTCAGAGATATACTCTGCAGGCATCATCTTCTCAACATTAGCCACTTGATCTAATGGCGCACTACCGATTTCCCATTTATAAGGATTATCAGAGATACGATCAACCGTAGGCATTACTGAGTTCTTACCTTCAATGGCTAAATTTACCGCCGCCTCACCTAATGCATAGGCTTGTTCAACATCTGATTTAGACGCAATATGACGTGCCGCGCGCTGCAAGTAATCTGCCACGCCCCAGTGATACTTAAGGCCTAAATCTTCACGAATCATATTCGCAACAACTGGCGCAACGCCACCTAGTTGAGCATGACCAAATGCATCTTTTAAGCCTTGATCCGCCAGGAATTTGCCATCCGCACCTTGCACGCCTTCTGATACCACCACTGAGCAATAACCATATTGCTTCACTTTCTCATCGACTTTCGCCATGAACGCTTTGCGATCAAAGGTGATTTCTGGGAATAAAATTAAGATCGGCAAATCTAAATCGCCTGAAGCCATACCGCCAGCCGCTGCAATCCAACCCGCGTGACGCCCCATGACTTCTAATACAAACACCTTGGTAGATGTTTTCGCCATTGATGCCACATCAAAGCTCGCCTCTAAGGTTGAAACCGCGATGTATTTTGCCACTGAACCAAAACCTGGGCAGTTATCCGTAATCGGTAGATCGTTATCGACGGTTTTAGGCACATGGATTGCTTTGATTGGGTAGCCCATGGTTTCTGATAATTGCGATACTTTTAAGCAGGTATCCGCTGAATCACCGCCGCCGTTATAAAAGAAATAGCCGATGTTATGCGCTTTGAACACTTCGATTAAGCGGTCATATTCACGCTTGTTATCTTCCAAGCTCTTAAGCTTGAAGCGGCAAGAGCCGAATGCACCTGAAGGCGTGTGACGAAGTGCCGTCACATCTGCATCAGAGATCGCAGAGGTATCAATTAAATCTTCGGTCAACGCACCGATGATGCCGTTACGGCCAGCATACACCGTGCCGATTTTATCGCCATTGGCGCGCGCGGTTTCGATGACACCTGCAGCTGAAGCGTTAATGACAGCGGTCACGCCGCCAGATTGTGCGTAAAAAGCGTTTTGTTTATCGCTCATAGGTAAAACTCCTGAAAAATATTAATTAATATAAATTGAGACCTCAGCATTGCTCAGGCGACGAGTAAAAACGTCTAAAATCCCTCTGCCTAGTATTGGGCTTGGCGTTGTGAATTTGACTAATAGCACGCTATTAGCTGCAATTCACGCCTTAATCAGAAAGATTTTAACCATTTTTCTTTCGCCTCTGAGTTATGCAGAGGTCTCAGGTTCTTTGCTTGCCGAGTCTATCGGCACGCCTTCGGATTCGAGTTCGAAATCACATTGCGCCTGCAGAACAGCTAACACGCATTCTTCAACTTTTGCGAATTGAGCAGGGTTGGTGCTGTATTGTAATTTCGGGTTATAAAAAAACTGAGCAATATAACGGTGCTCGCCCGTGCGTGAAATGATGTAATTACAGTCACGTGCATTCCAGATAATCAGCGGGCAGTCTACGCGCTCTGGGTCTTCGATATCTAACTGCACCTCGCCATCGCCCAAATGCAATTCAATTTCCTCGCCATAGCGTTTATTAATTAAAGCTTGAACGGCTTGAATTTGCTCACCCGAAAAATCAGGTATGGTTGAATCTATCAACATGCTGGAATAATTGAATATGAAAAGGCGCGCTATTTTACCTTAAATCATGCCCTTGATACCATTACAAGCCTTTTGGGTAGGTATATCATTCGCTTATCGTTGCTCAGAGTCGCCCAAACACCCCTTAAGCATCACCGCGAAACTCACCGCTGATGAGTTTCGCTTCAGGAATATGCCGCTGGAGTTCTGTCACCACTGCTCGGATTAAGCCGCGCTTAGGCGTATACGACACCCATAACACATTGATCTTTAAGTTTAAATCTGCAAATACTATATCTGAATGCTTCATCAATACTGCTTGCATCGTTGCTAACTTAAGCTTAATCGTTTGTGTATTCGCCTTGTTTAGCTTTGGGATCAATAACATAAAATCCGCATAAGGCCTGCCAAACTCATCAGCCTTCGGTACGCGCACATGCAAAGGCTCGCTATTTTGATAAATAGAAAACTGCCCTGCTAGCCGGGGTTTGGGTAACTTTTTTTCAGAGTCTTGATTCGACATCTACCTAGGCTACCTCAAAATAACACAAAGCACATCATTCTTTTCATCCTTACGAGCCGCTTCACTACAAATAGAAAAGCCTCCCTCCTAAACTCTAAAAAGAGGAATTAGATTCACTGTACCGCCATATTTAACATACTAAGACCAAATTATCACCACCAGCCCTCTTCCACCTGGCGCACCATTTTGGTCTTGGCCCCCATCTTTACCTGCTTGACCAACGCTTGACCTGTTTGAGCGCCCCGTACTGCCCGCACCGCCTTTACCACCTGCACCACCGCTTGCACCAAAAGCATTCTTTGCCCCACCATGCCCGCCCTCTCCGCCTGCGGCTGACGCCACGACTTTACCATTAAGCGTTACGGCAGAAGAACCGCCACCACCGCCACCGCCACCGCCGCCGTGGAAAAGGCCTGTTTTCCCTGGTGTCCCTGATTTTCCTGTGTTATGGCCAGACCCACCGCCACCACTATTCCCGCCTGTTGCGCCAGACGTCGGTAATTTACCCGCGCCGCCGCCAGAACCCACTCTTATCCTATAGGTATCACCTGCTTTAGCGTTGTTTAATATCACTCGCTCATAACGCCCTCGCTTTGAATTCACCGCATTTTGTGCACCTCCGCCTCCGCCTCCGCCATAACAAAGTATATCTAACTTACCGCAACCGCTTGGAACGGTAAAGGCAGTATTGCTCGTGTAGTTTTTCGTTCCGCCAGCACAAACAGCGCCCGGAGGCGCTGTTGTTCCAGGCCCTGGTGTCGTAGTGGGAGCTGGTGTGGTTCCGCCACCGCCACCAGAATCAGTGTCTCCATCTCCACCGCCACAACCAGGCAAGCTTGCAACTGCCACACCCCATGCCAGCGTAGAGCCAGTCAATAATAATTGACGCCTTAGTTTAGCAGGCGCACTCAAAGATGAGTCTGTCGAATTTAACGCGTTTTGTTTTTTGTTCATACTGGTCTCCTGACAATTGTTTGGTTTAGCTCAAAATACTGTTAGCAATAATATAGAATATTCTAATATAGATAACTTTACCCAAACAAAAACAAAAAATCAACAAACATGATTAAACTCAGGCTAAGCCTTATGGCATAAAAAAACCAGCACCGAGGCGCTGGTTTTTATCGATTAAACCTAATGTAAGGCAGAGGCGCTTTTAAACTTAAGTACCCACTTTCAAAGCATCTAGGGTCTCATACGTTAATCCACCACGATCAAGGCTATGCTTAATCTGATATGATTCAACCGCACGCAAAGTCGCGCCGCCAATCACGCCATCCGCAGGGCCAACATCATAACCTTCACGGGTTAAGGCCTTTTGAATATTGGTAACAACCCCTTTCGTCATATTGGTTTCGCATAAAACACGGCGCCATTCTAAGCGCGAATCAGACACTTTAACCTGCTTACTAATAGATTGAGTGATAGCAGGTACCTTAATGCGTTTTTCCGTTGCAGGCGAAACTAACTTCTCAATCTCAACCACTTTGTATTCAGCTGGAATATTCACTGTATTAAAGGATGCAGGCGTTTTTACCACGCGCTTTTCAACCACTTTAAACTCAGCTGCTTTATCAATGTTACAAATCTGTTGGCCAGTATGGGTGGCATTTTGCGGCACCGCTTCGCCTGAGGCGAACCAACCAAAACGCGCATCTTCAACTTTAACGCGCTTAGTCACTTCAGAAAATTCCTCAGGAATATTGATGTGGCGGTCTTTAGCTGGCTGCACCATTTTGCGAACCTTCACGATTTTATACTCAGCAGGCACTTCCACCACTTTAGTGGTCGCGGGTGTTTTAAGCACTTTAGTTGCCACCACTTTATATTTAGCAGGGACTTCCACTAAACACATGATCTCACCAGTATTGTTATCTAAGCGCTGGACTAAGCCTCGGCCTTTTTTCCAAACACTTTTCGCAGGCTCAACCATGACGCGCTCTTCAACTGTCTCAAATACCGCTGCTATATCTTTGATAACCGTAGAGGCTTCTTTCACTAAAACACGCTCTTCAACCATTTCATAGACGGCTGCCACGGCTTCGATTTTCTCAGAGGCTTGGCTGATCAATACCTTCTCAACTTCATCGCGATAAGTCGCTGCAATATAATGTTCTTTAAAGCAGACACCCGCACCAGATTTACTTAACTCAATGCCAGATTTAGTCATAGCTTCCAATAAAATAGGGTTTGCAGGTGTTTTGCGATTTTTACTTGCCACAGAAAACCAACCTTGGCTGGCAGGCGATGTTTCCACCTTTTCCTTAACCGTGCCATAAACTGCCGCCACTGGCACTACTTTGGTGCTGGCTTGTTTGACCAACACGCGCTCTTCAACCAACTGATATTTCGCTGGGATGATTTCAATGCTTTCAGAACCTTGCTGCGTCGTCACTTGCTGGGTTTCTGTTTTATATTGAGTCGGGGTAATGACTTTAGCATAACACTCACCCGCTTTTGCATTCGGCAGTGTGGTGGTGTTATCGATGGTTTGTGCCATAGCGGCTTGTGACGTCAGCGTAATGCTAGCAATCACCGTCAGTAAATTTAGGGGCCGCTTCACTGACTGTTTCATAAGGTATTTCATGTCATTCTCCTCTTAAACATCATTTATTTATTATGGCGGTGCATCTTAATAGATGAACATGAATATAAACAGAATTCTAGCCATCCTTTTCCAAATTAAATTTAAAAAATACAATAGAACCAACATCATACACCAGCCACTGCCATTTCTCCAATAAAACAATGATGGCTTATTATGCTATGTGCCCAGCCACTTCACTGGCATGCAAATCATGCAAACAATCGGTATGCCCAAGCGGACAAACGCGCTTAAAACAGGGCTGGCAGCTCATCTGTTTTTGGGCAATATGATGATTATCAGACGAGGGCGGCGTGAAATCGGGTGAACTTGAGCCATAAATCGCCACCAAAGGGCGGTGTAAGGCTGCGGCAATGTGCATCAAGCCTGAATCATTAGACACTACATAATCTGCTAAAGACAAAACATCGATCACTTCCAGTAAAGACGTTTTTCCTGAAATGTCTATACCGTTCTCACCTGATAAGCGATTAATTTCAGCGCAGATACTTTGATCTGCCTTAGACCCTAATAACACCACTTGCCAACCCATTTTAGCTTGGGTTTTTGCTAATGCTGCGAAATGCTTGGCTGGCCATTGCTTCGCGGGGCCAAATTCTGCACCTGGGCACAAGGCAAGTAAGCGCTGATGTTGACTGATTTTAAATTTTTCTTGCACCTGTTGTTGAGCATCTTGATCAATGTTTAACTCAGGCGTTGGAATACTATTGGGCAAGGAATGATCTGCGCTGCCCAGCACCAAAAACCGTTCTACGTTCAACGCTAAAGCCGTTTTATCCAGTTTACGGATGTCGTTCAACAACCCATAGCGCTGCTCAGCCACAAAGCCCGTGCGCTTAGGAATCCGCGCAAACCATGGAATCAAGGCCGATTTTAATGAACCCGGCAACACGATTGCCTGATCAAACTGTTTGGTTTTAATCTGCTGTGCAATGCGCCAGCGCGTGCGTAATGCTAACTGCTTATGCCCGATGGGCATCACAATCGCCTCATCAACTTCTGGCATTCTTGACAATAAAGCCTCTGACCATTTAGGCGCTAATACGGCTAAATAAGCATCAGGCTGTTCTGCTTTAATGCGCTTAAACAAGCTTTGCGCCATCACCATATCACCCACCCAGGAGGGGCCGACGATCAGGTAACGCTTAGACATAATAGGGTACGTTTCGGGGACTTACTCGACGTAAGTGAGCCAATGTTGATGCGCCTTAGAGCGGCCATTAACCACATCAAAATATAAGGTTTGCAATCGCTCAGTAATCGGGCCGCGCCCGCCTGAACCGATGATGCGATCATCCAAAGATTGAATGGGCGTGACTTCTGCTGCTGTGCCGGTAAAAAAGGCTTCATCCGCAAGGTATACTTGATCACGCGTAATACGACACTCTTTGACCTGATAACCCAACTCTTCCGCTAATTGCATGATGGTTTGGCGTGTAATGCCATCCAGTGCAGAGGTAATATCAGGCGTGTACAACACGCCATCTTTAACCAAAAACACATTCTCGCCTGAGCCTTCCATGACAAAACCACTGGCATCGAGCAACAAGGCTTCTTGCGCGCCACTGGCGATGGCTTCTTGCAAAGCTAAAATTGAATTGATGTAATTTCCGCACGCCTTTGCTTGGCTCATCGTAGAATTCACATGGTGCCGTGTATAAGAAGAAGTGCGCACCTTAATGCCATTTTGAATCGCGTCATCGCCTAAATACGCACCCCATGCCCAGGCTGCCACCATCACATGGGTTTCGAGCATATCCGCGCGGATGCCCATGCCTTCAGAGCCATAATAGGCCATTGGGCGCAGATAACCTGAATCTAGATTATTCTCACGCACGACATCAATTTGTGCTTTATTAAGCGTGGCTAAATCATAAGGCATTTTCATGTTTAAGATTTTGCCTGAGTTATGCAAGCGCTTGGTATGATCATCTAAACGAAAAATCGCTGCGCCTTGGTCTGTTTCATACGCGCGCACGCCTTCAAACACGCCTAAACCATAATGCAAGGTATGCGTTAATAAATGGGTTTTGGCATCGCGCCAAGGAATTAATTCGCCGTCGGACCAAATGGTGCCGTCTCGATCACTAAAAGACATAATTTTATTTTGTAAGATTTAAAAGGATTTGATTACTGAACAATTTTAATAAATCGCCCTACTGTAGGTTCACCGCTTGGATATAAGCCATTAATTAAACGTAACTGGCTCACTTCATACTGACCAAGATTCGAACGTTTGGCTAAGCGTGCGAATGTATCGCCCCTTTTCACGCGAATCAATTTTATTTTCTTGCCATTGGCATATTTTCGCTGATTTCGACGAATTTTACCCAAAGAGGACACTGAATTGAAGAAATCCAAATTCGGGGTTTGCTTTGAACCCACCGCCATCATCAGAAACATTTTATCTTGATGGCGCACCGCTGCCACGCGGCCATTACGTTTACCCCAAGGGGAATCTAATTCCGTTGAGCCTGTATAAATATTTTTACCACGAGACTCACCCAAACTCAACGAAGGAAAGGTTTTTCGCAAGAATCCGCGCGCATTCTGCGCCTTAGGATCGCCCAGCATAAACTGTATAATTTGTGCTTTATTCGGCGCGACTGCCAATAGCCGGTCTGGCTTATTAATTAACTGCCAGTTTTCAGGAAAGGTAATGTGCAGATTCAGAGATTTATGAAAAAACTCATGCTTACGAATAATACCCTGTGCTTCAGAATCTCCAAACACGAGGCCATCGGTATATTGTAAAAAAGCGCTAGAATCTATCGGCGCTTGCCTAGCTGTCTGAAACTTCTTGGCTGCGCGAATCACTTCTTGTAAGCGTTTGTCGTTATCAGGGTGGCTCGAAAACACACCATGATACCCTGCTTTAGCAGGCTCACCGCTGGCTTTAGCTTTTTCTTTGGCGAACAATTCTTGGTTTTTCAACACGCCGATGACTTTCAACATCGATTCAGGGTTCATGCCCGTACGCGCCAAATATTCCGCGCCCAAACGGTCTGCTTCTAGCTCATGGTTACGGCCATACCCGCTCACTAAAGCGTTGCTGATCAAACTGGTGTTTTGTGCAATGCCTTTATTGCCCGTCGCCACCGCCACCAACACGCCCATCAGGCCAGCAGCCGATTGCGCTGATTGCTGTTTTACACCGTGCCGCGCCGTAACATGCCCAATTTCATGGCCAATCACACCCGCTAATTCTTCCTCGCTGTTCAGATACGCCATAATGCCGCGCGTGATATACACATAACCACCAGGCAATGCAAAGGCATTAATTTCAGGCGAATCCAGCACGGTAAACGTGAAATCCAGCTGGTTCCGATGGCTCTTAGCGGCAATGGCTTGACCAACGCGATTCATCACCGCTTGTACTTTGGCATCTTGATATACCTCGTACTCTTTCAAGATCTGCTGGTGGCTTTGCTTGCCCAAGGCAATCTCTTGCGCTTCGGACATCAGCACAAAATCTTGCTTGCCTGATACCGGGTTAGTGGCACAGCCGCTTAACAAAAAGCCTAAGATTAAAACTAAATAAGCATTGGGTTTTCTAAATATCATGTCAAAAGTCATCAGAATTTATTCTAGGCTTTATCCTAGCAACTCATGGCGCGGTGTACAATTACCCATTATTAAAATTTGACTCATAGCCCATGCGACAATTTGTTCCGCTAGACCCTGAATCTGGCGTCTCTGAAAACCATTGGGCGGTCGTGTTTGTTCCTAAACGGTCACGAAACCGCTTCCCTGCTAATTGCGTAGAAACGTATGATAGCCATACCGATGCCATTGAACAAAGCGATAGCCCAAACCGAAAATTCGCCGCGCAAGTGATCGGCCCGTCTAAATCCTCTGAAGGGCAGGCCATTTATTATTTAGTCCGTTGGTTGCAGCATCAACCTTAAAGTTTGCCACCTGCAAAGATTAACTTATCAACACACAAAAATTATTCCCTATATAATTGTCTTTCTAATAACAAACGAGGAAACCCCATGGGAGATTTTAAAAAGTTTATTTTACGCGGTAATGTGCTGGATATGGCCGTTGGTATCGTCATCGGCGCCGCATTCGGCACCATTGTGAAATCATTCGTTGAAGATGTCATCATGCCGCCCATTGGTATTTTACTCGGCGGCATCGATTTCAGTAACATTTACACCGTCATTAAAGAAGGCGCAACTGCCGCGCCTTATGCCACATTAGAAGCGGCCAAAGAAGCGGGGGCTGTGACTATGAACTGGGGCTCATTCATCAATACCGTGATCAGTTTTTTAATCATTGCTGCAGCGATCTTCATGGTGGTAAAAGCCGCTAATAAGATGCAAGAAAAAGAAGAAGACAAACCTGCTGCGCCGCCTGTTCAAGAAGTATTGTTAACCGAGATTCGTGATTTATTGAAAAAATAAATCCGCATTAAGTTCATTCATTTAAAAGTTGCTCGCAAATTATTGTGCGCAGCTTTTTTATTGCCTGAGGCATTATTTAAACATCTTAGCTTAAAGCGTCTCATTTTTTTCGCGTGCTTTCTTGAGGTGGTGGCGTTGATTTCGGCGTTGCTCCCACTGCTTCACCACATCCATGCGCCACAAGATTAAGACCGTAAAATAACCCGCCAAAGCCATCGCTAAGCCGACCAAGCCACAGCCTAAAAACAAAGCTTCATAATGCTGCTCTATCCACACACGACTAAAACCCTGCACAGGCACTTCCGCTTCGCCTAATAATGCCGCACCTAACAAATAAGGCGGCCCCCATAATATCGCCCATGTGAAAGGATTGGAAATCCAAATTAACATCACCGAAATAGGTAAATTTGCGCGCACAATAAACGCCAATAAAGCCGCGATTAATATCTCAAACGGCACGGGCAAATAAGCTGAAAATACCCCAACCGCCACTGCTTTAGCAACCGAAAAACGCGTCACATGCCATAATTGCCTGCGATCGATTGCCTCTGCAAAATAGCCTAAAACCCGATGCTCTTTGAGCTTTCGGCTTTTAAGGAATTGTTGTTTTAGGGTTCGGCGCATATTGCGTTTTATCTTAAATTTCTATTGGCATAGGGAACTTTTCATCGTTTAATCTATCTTAAGCTCATGTTTCAAACACGGTATTGGGCTATCATAGCATTTGCCTTCGAACCTTAAGCACGTTATAACCCCATTTATTCAACCTTTATCCATTACTCCCACCATGAAAAGCCTCATTCTCTTCTTAAGCCTCATCAGCAGCATCACCTATGCTGAACCGATTGCAATGGCTGAAAACCTTGCCGTAGATGGCAAAACTGCCCAACAAGAAAATAAACCTATTGTGTTTTTCATGACCGCTGGCCATTGCCCTTATTGTGAGCAATTGCGCGAAGAGTATTTCCAATTCTCGCCCAGTGATGAGCGCTTTATTCTGAGGGAGATTGAATTAGATGAAGGCCCCGACTTAATCGGTTTTAACGGCGATGCGTCCACGCATCGCAAGGTGGCGAAAAAACACCAGGTTTTCCTTACGCCCACCGTGGTGTTCGTAGATTCAAAGGGAGACGAAATAGTAGAGCCGATGGTCGGCGTACCAACCATGGAGTTTTATCATTTTTATTTCGAGCAGGCGCTAGAAAAAGCCATTGCTAAAGTACAGCCGTTAAGCACTGCTGATGCTGCTCATGATCCAATCAAAGAATAAGTCTAAAAATCAGATCTTAAAAAGCGGTTAACTTTTATTACGCAACCACTTGCGTACATGGGTGGTCTGACGGCGACTCACTTCGATTGTTTCATCCAAACTTTTAAAATGCGCATACCATTTGCCCGTCTCGTTATCTTTAGTTAAACCATCGATATGGCTTTTAGAGACGAGAGAGTTACGATGCACACGGATAAACTTATCACCCAACTCTTCTTCTAACGAATTCAAAACCTCGGAGATAACGTGATCGCCATCTAAGGTTCTAAGACGTACAAATTTATTATCGGCACGAAAATAAATAACCTCTTCTAACGGTACCAAGCGAATCTTGCCTTTTTCGGTTAACGCGAAATTATTTCTCGGCTCGTCTATTGGTAGCTGAGCGACAGTCTCTGCAGAGAAGGGGCGCAATTTCGTCAGTGCCTGCTGCAAACGCTCACGGCGAATCGGCTTCAATAAATAATCGATGGCATTGGCATCAAAGGCCTCTAATGCAAATTCGTTATATGCCGTGGTGAAGACCACTGCAGGTGGCTTATCGTAAGCGGTTAGATGTTGTGCAACTTCCATGCCTGACATCCCAGGCATACGAATATCGAGAAACACTAAATCTGGCGCGTAATCATTGCATTTATCTAATGCATCATTGCCATTATCAGATTCAATAATATTAAATTCTTCACCAACATCCGCCAAGATCGTTTTAAGACGCGTACGCGCCAGCACTTCATCATCGACTATCAAACATTTCATGGGGTTGTCCGTGCTCTAACTTTTAATTATTTATAAATATTAGGCGTTAATTATACAGCAATAAACTTTAGTCGATACAGCAACTTAACGTCACTCATAAGTCTCCTAAAGGATTCGCTTCATCCACACCCTGCATAAAAGGCTCTCGCCGTTCGGCAGAAGTCAGCTGATACACCAAGCCCAGCCAATTATTTACCACCGCTTTACCCGTA
>JAZGFQ010000118.1:0-2620 GCA_036479635.1 Arenicellales bacterium | reverse complement strand
GATCACCCTCGACTGTACCCAGCGCTATTGAGGTCACCTTGCCATGTTCAGTGCCCGCTAAAGAGGCGCCACACACTTTACAAAAACACCATCCACCCTCTGCTGTTTCGTATGTTTTTACGTGGGTCTCTCCTGAAGTCCATTTAAAATCACCCACGTTGAAGCTCGCATACGTCGCGAATGCAGCGCCATGTTGCCGCCTACACATCGAACAATGACAATGATCCGCATGCGTAAGCTTGCCCGTAATTTCGTAACGAACACGACCACACAAACATCCCCCGACAATACTCATCTTGTTATTTCGTTAAGCCTTCAACGGCATCGGCATCAAACATAAATCTGCGTGCCCACCCCTGCATCAGTAAACATCTCCAGCATTAAAGCATGATTCACCCGTCCATCAATAATCAAGGCCGTCTTCACGCCACTATTGACTGCATCCAAAGCACATTCCACCTTGGGCAACATCCCACCTTCAATGGTGCCGTCTTCAATCAAATCCGCAATTTCTTTGCTATTGAGTTCAGTTAATAAATTTCCTGATTTATCATTTACCCCAGGCGTGTTGGTGAGTAGAAATAGTTTTTCTGCACCTAAGGTTATCGCCAATTTACCCGCGACTAAATCCGCATTAATGTTGTAAGTCTGCCCATCTGCACCCACGCCCACTGGCGCGACCACCGGAATAAACGAGCCAGAATCGAGCAAATGTACGATATCTGGGTCTATCGATTCGACCGCGCCAACATGGCCATAATCAATGATTTCGGTGCGTTCTAGCAAGGCATCGTTTTTCTTAACCACTAACTTCCGCGCGCGAATTAAGCCGCCATCTTTACCGGTTAAACCCACCGCCTTACCGCCTTGGCGGTTAATTAAATTCACGATATCTTTATTCACTAGACCACCCAATACCATTTCCACCACATCCATGGTCTCGCCATCGGTGACGCGCATACCGTCAATAAATTTAGACTCCTTACCAATTTTTGCCAGCAACTCACTAATTTGTGGGCCGCCGCCATGCACCACTACAGGATTAATGCCCACCGCTTTAAGCAACACTACATCGCGTGCAAAACTTTTTTTTAAGGTCTCATCAACCATGGCGTTGCCACCGAATTTAATCACGATGGTTTTGCCGCGATAGCGTTGAATATACGGCAAGGCTTCTGCAAGCACTTCTGCCACTACATGGCTATCTTTATCTATGGTGTTTTTCATATTGTTAGGCTTTAAATATCGTTAGCGCGAATGAATAGGCGGAGGAATGACCGCTTGTCTAGATTGTTTTAAATCAAAAATTATCAGGCGGTTTCCTTTTTCATTAATGTACTCCGCCAGCACTTTTCGATCAATCAACAAGGCTGTGTTTGCTATATGCTGCTTATCCCCATGTTTTATATTGATGGCGGCATATTCGAAATGCTGGCGCCCCAGTAACACGGCAGTTTTATGCTGCTCCCAAAAAGGCCAGTAAAAATCCACTTTGGCTTCATGCCCGTAATAATGCTCAATGATGCGGTTATTGGTATACACCGAGGCGCCTGCTGGCAGATTTTGTGCCATCCAGTATCCTGCGTCTTTTAAATAGGTTTTTTTAGTAGCGAGATCTAGACTTTTAACGCCCGATAAAACGATCAGTGTTAATACCAGCCAATAACCCCCTGCTTTGATTTTCTTCAGCTTAATGTTTTCACGCCATGATGCCAATAAAAATGGCACCGCTAAGAGCATCAACAAAGAAACCGTTAAAGGATAACGCTCACTCAAGAACCATTTGATCACCACAAAGCCCAGTAAAATCAACAAGGCCACCGAAATTAAATACCGCCAAGGCCGATATAATTTTGGTTCTGGAAACAAGAGCCCTTTACGCCAAGCGATAAACCACAAGATAAAATATAAATAATATAAAGCGTGTAATAATTCAAAAAACACGATCGTCATGGCAGACCACAACAGTACGATAACAGAATAAGATTGCGAATAGCCCACCAACACTTTGGTTTCAATCGCATGTAAGCGCTGCCCCATTTGTTCCAGCACTTGTAACCAAACCGTTTCCAAGAATCTAACAGGCTCCGTAAATAAACTTAAATAACTCATCTCACCGTTGGGCGTGAATTGCCACCAGCTAATCAGCACCACCATCATCAGCAACAAACTAAACAAGGCCACCAAGCCTAATACACGGTTGGTTTTATAGAAAAAATGCCGCCCGAGAATATAAGCCTGCGTCACAAATAAATAAATAAAGCCTTCTATGCGAAACAGCGCACTGAAACTAAAGGCTAGAATTGAAATAATATTATAGCGAGCATGGCCTTCTTTAAGGTATAAAAAATACGCATAACAAGCGCTTAGAAATAAGGCATAAAACGCAGGGTCGCGAATAATGGTTGGCCTGAACTTATTGATGGTTGGGAAGGCTAGAATCACTAAGGCTGCAAACCATAGCGTGGCTTTATTACCGCCCATTAAACGCACTAAGGCAATGAACGCGAGGGTCATCCAAGCATAACAAACCGCATTAAAAACAAAAGCGCTATGAGTGAGCGATAAGCCCGTCACATAGCTAATCGCAGCCATGACCGCGCTATAAAACGGCCATTTA
>JAZGFQ010000117.1:0-4233 GCA_036479635.1 Arenicellales bacterium | reverse complement strand
AGAGGCGTTTTTTAATTAAAAACGGCGTAGCAAAACCACAAGCATTCTCTGCCAGGAAAACCAGCCAGGTTTTAAATATATTAACCATCGGCCGCTTAAGCCCCGTTAAGAACCATGCGCTATTACTCAACAGTCTCGCGTACTTAGATTTCCCTTTTCATGCAAAGATCATTGGCGAAGGCGAATGCAGGCCGGCGCTAGAACAGCAAATTAAAACCTTAAAACTAGAAGATAGCGTTACGCTATTAGGCGAGGTAACCGATGCGCGGGCGTATCTACAAGCTGCAGATGTGTTCGTATTAAGCTCAGATTACGAAGGCTTACCCTTGAGCATATTAGAAGCCATGAGTTATCAGTTGCCTGTGGTGGCTACGGATGTGGGCGGTGTCAGCGAGGCGGTGCTGCACGGTGAAACGGGTTTGTTGTCTTCGCGGGGTGATGCTGGTGCGCTAAGCCAAAACCTAATGGCACTTGCTCAAAATCCATTGCTTGCTAAAGACTTTGGGCATCAAGGCTGGGCTCATTACGCTAAGCAGTTTACAGCGGAAAGAATGATTGCAGAATTAGAATTGGTTTATCAGGCGCACCTAAAGGATACCCAGGCTCTTTAATCAGGATTACGCCGAGCGGCTGTATACCTTCGAATCAGCCACTTAATCACCGTCAAAGGATGACGAACACTGCGCGCCCAAAGCAAAGATTGCCTAGGTTCAATATTATAAAAGATATGCATCCACCATGCTGAGGGCAGGAGCAGCGTGCGGAGTTTTTGGGTTTTGCTGCTTAAGTCTGTAATTTGGGATAAAGGCATAAACCCTTGGCCTTTGCTTTTCAGTTTTGAACTAGCATCGCCCGCTTTTAGCGTTGTTCTTAGCGGCTCGGGTAGGGAAATAAGCCCGTGAATACAGCGTAATGCGTTGCTGATATTGGCTTGCTTATCAATATTCTGCCAATCGATTTCATCATGAAAGTGATGCGCATATTTCACAAAATCCACCATCGAGCCTAGTTTGATCACGTTGGCAGGCTCAAAAGTATGGTGGCATAAATGCTTAAGCATATCTGCATGGCCTAAAGCGTAAGCCAGTGTTTCATCATGGTTGTCCGCGTCTATTGGCGCGAGCGTAAACGTTTGCAGAGGACTTTGTAGATTATTGAAATTGATCGCCGCATCGACATCGCCCGACAGCGCATCATGGTGCACCTCAAGGCTAATCAGAAAATCATCTTGTGTGCGCGTTGAATTGGGTAAATGATGATGCTCAGATAAATAACCCGTCTTAGAGTCTTCATTTTCAAAACCGACACTGCGCAGCAATTTTTGTGCTTTCATCGCCTTATCAGGGCTGACTAAAATATCTATGTCGCGCATCGGCCTTATCCAGGCTGGTGTGTAAATAAGCTGTGCTAGCGCAGCGCCTTTGAGCAGCGCGAAGGTAATATTGTTTTCATCAAAGCAATCGATGACATCGGCTAACACCTTGGTGCGTGCGGCATGGGTTTTTTGATGGCGAATGGTCAGGGCTTTGAGTTGTAAATCAAAGGCTCTTGGTAGTGCGAGCTCTTTTTCTTTGGCAAACCGGCCAAGCATCACAGAAAGCCCATGAATTTCAGCTTGTTCGGCCAATAAATGCCAATCATCAACATTCGCTAAGGCGAGTGTCAGCGCATCGGTATCAAGCTGAGGATCAACCAGCGCACACGCTAGGGTTTTTAAGGCATGATATACAGGGCTTTGTATCATGTAAACTTAGGCGCGTGGTAAAATTAAGCGGTGTCTAAGCCTTTTAATAACGCAGGCAAGGCATCAAAATGATTATACTTTAGTTGATACGCGGGCACTGATTTAACAATGCTCAGCAGTTGCTCAAAACCGTGACCAGGCAGGTTTCGCGCAATCACGTTCGTTTTCATGAGCTCTATGCCAGCGATAGCAGGGCTTATTTTAGTCAAGGTGTTATCCGCATTCGCATCATATTTAGGAAATAAAATGCGGCTGATATTAGGCGAAGGCGTAACGAAATCAGGGTTCAAGGCGCGGTGCGCGATCATGGTGATGAAATCACCTTGTTCGATTTTAGGTTGAAGCGTATCAATATCAAACAAGCTGCTGATGGCCTTAATGCCGTGATGCTTGATATTGAATGGGCGCGTGAAAACGCGCGTTTTTAAACTACCTTGCTTGATGAGGACTAATTCATCGGTGTGGTAATGATAACCGTTGAGCGTCATCCATATTGATAAAGAACTCTTGCCGTTGCCACTTTCACCTGGAAGCAAAATGCCGCCGCGCTCATCCGATAACAATGCGGCGTGAATGGCCATGTAATGTTGATTATGCTCGATGAGATGAAATACGACTTCACCCATCAAGAAATTCGCCGCATCGGCTAGATGTGGGCGGCGGTAAATTTCTTCATCATCGCGTAAAACAGCCCATTCTTTAGCATCTTCTGTGGGCTGTAAAGTGAATTCAGCTTCAATGTTATCCGCCGCATTAGTCTCAGCAGGAATATCATCAAACATAAAACTGAGCATGGCAACAGCTTGATCACTTTTGCTGAATACTTTGACGGAATGCCCGCCTAAAGAAACTATCCTTTCAATCATTTACAATACAAAGTTAAATTAAAATATAATAAGAGTCACACTAAAGTAATCGCTTCATTTTCAAGGAACTGGTCTATCGTGCTTTGCACATCTTGCGCAACTTGAGCGCCTGCATCTGGAAATTGTGCTTGTAGAAAAGCAGTAATATCGCTCACGCTATGCTCGCCCGTGCAGAGTTGCCAAATAATAGAGGCAGAGGGGTTTAAGTAAATTGAGCGGGTGGCTTTTGGGGAGTAAAGCAGTGCTTCGCCATCGATTTCCTCAATTTGGAAATCATCATTTTTTTTTGGGTTTTTTTCAGCCATTTTGCTTAAGAGTGTTTCCTTCGTTCAGTGATTCGCTATAAGCTTACCATTCTACCATTGCTGAAAGAACAGAGGGTGTTTGAAATACAATTGAGATGAAAGAAGCACAAGAAAATTTTGAGGCTAGCCAAGTGCTTGAGCAATGCTCAACGTTTACGGCTGATGCACTGCGTGAAGGGATGGCAGATGCAGATGCAGATTACGACATTAAATGTGCTAAGGCGCAACGTTTGTTCATACTGTGCCAGCAAATTGAATTAGATGAAGCGGCTTTATGCGCGGCGTATCTATGTGCTTTTTCACCTATTTCTGCTGAACAATTAGCCAAAATAAAGCACCATTTCAGCCTCAGTATTGCTGATATGGTGCAAGGCGTGGCGCAAATGGCAAGCATCTCTGGTTTTTCGAAAGCCAGCCAAGGTACGGTGAGCGATGAGAACTTACGTAAAATGTTGATTGCGATGGTCAATGATGTACGCGTGGTGCTGATTAAGCTGGCGGATCAAGTCGATAGGCTGCGTAATATCAAAAATGAGCCTGATGAGATAAAACGCGAGACTGCGCAGTTAACGTTAGATGTCTATGCGCGCTTAGCCAACCGCTTGGGTGTGTGGTATTTAAAATGGGAGATGGAAGATTACGCGCTGCGTTATCTAGAACCACAGGATTACCATCACGTTGCAAAAGAGTTATCTGAAAAGCGCACGGTGCGTGAGACTTATATCGCTGAGTTCATCGACCAAATTGAACAAAAGCTTAGCACTGCAAAGCTCAAAGCCAAGGTTTATGGGCGGCCAAAACATATTTACAGCATTTGGCGAAAAATGAAGCTTAAGGGTTTATCGTTCAATAATATTTTAGACATTCGCGCCGTGCGAGTGTTGGTGGATGACATTGACCAATGCTATACCGCGCTGGGCTTGGTGCACACCGCTTGGCCTTATTTGCCAGGTGAATTTGATGATTACATTGCCACGCCTAAGCCTAACGGGTATCAATCTATCCACACAGCGGTGATTGGCCCTGATGATAAGGTCGTGGAAGTGCAGATTCGCACCCACGCCATGCATGCAGAGAATGAGCTGGGCGTGGCCGCACATTGGCGTTATAAAGAGAACACAGGCAAAGACCAAAGCATTGATAATAAGATTCAATGGTTGCGCCAACTGCTTGAATGGAAAGATGATTTAAGCGCAGATGAAGGCTTGGCGACGCAGTTTGATTCCGAAACAGAAGAGACGCGTATTTATGTGTTTACACCCAAGGGCAGGGTGATTGATTTACCCAATGGCGCGACGGCCATCGATTTTGCCTACGC
>JAZGFQ010000116.1:0-9515 GCA_036479635.1 Arenicellales bacterium | reverse complement strand
ATTTCCTGTGACGAGATTGCCGCGCTTTGCTCGCAATGACGACATATATGAATAATAAAATTTTAAGATTGAGGTTTTGAGTTGAAAGCAGTGAAAGTAGGTTTAATTGGTTTAGGCACAGTCGGTTGCGGCACAGTCAATGTTTTGCAGCGCAATGCAGATGAAATTTCACGCCGCGCAGGGCGCTCGATTGTAGTGACGCAAGCGGCGGTAAAAGACATTAATAAGGCACGAGACTGCGATGTTTCAACGCTCACTTTGCTGGAAGATTCATTCTCAGTGGTTAATGACCCTAGCATTGATGTGATCGTTGAATTGGTGGGTGGTGAAGGCCTCGCTAAAGATTTAGTGCTGCGCGCCATTGAAAATGGCAAACATGTTGTGACTGCGAATAAAGCCTTAATTGCCTTGCATGGCAACGAGATTTTTGCTGCGGCGCAAGCCAAAGGCGTGATGGTTGCATTTGAGGCGGCCGTCGCTGGCGGCATTTCGATCATCAAGGCCATTCGTGAAGGCTTGGCGGGCAACCGCATTGAATGGTTGGCAGGGATTATTAACGGCACCTCAAACTATATTTTAACGGAGCTGGATACGCCTGGCCAAGATTTTGCCGATGTCTTAGCCGAAGCGCAGCGCTTAGGCTATGCGGAATCTGATCCAACCTTTGACATCGAAGGCATAGATGCCGCGCATAAGCTCACAATTTTAGCCTCGATTGCTTTTGGTATCCCCTTGCAGTTTGAGAAAATTTACACCGAAGGCATTACTCAAATCAGTCAACAAGACGTGCAGTTTGCCGAAGAGTTGGGGTATCGCATCAAGCATTTAGGTATTGCAAGGCGTTCAGAGGCGGGCATAGAATTGCGCGTGCACCCAACGCTTATCCCTAAAACGCGCTTAATCGCTAATGTGAATGGTGTGATGAATGCCGTGGTGATTCATGGCGATGCCGTCGGTTCAACCTTGCATTATGGCGCAGGGGCTGGCGCAGAACCCACTGCATCGGCGGTGGTAGCGGATATCATTGATGTGGTGCGTGTGTTAACCGCAGATCCTGAAAACCGAGTGCCACATTTAGCCTTTCAGCCCGATAAACTTAGCGATGTCAGGATTTTGCCGATGGATGAAGTGCAAACAGGCTTTTATTTACGTTTGAATTTAAGCGATGAATCGGGCGTGTTGGCGAGCATTACTGAATTATTAGGCCAACACGGCATCAATATAGAAGCCTTCTTGCAAAAGCCATCAGATGAAGAATCTGCCACGGCGGTGATTTTAACCAAGACGGCGCGTGAGGGTGATTTTAAGATCGCACTAGATAAAATTAAGGCTTTGTCGTCGGTGCTCAGTGAGCCAGTGAGTTTTCGGGTGGAATCTTTGTCTTGAAATATGCTGATTGAAAGCACATGAACAGGCTTAGAATATCTGTTTGTGCGCTTTAGTCTAGGCGCAAGGTATGCGATACTTTAAGCTTAGGTCTGAGCACCCATTATTAGGTAATTTTAAATAGATTTATCAACGTAGTCTCAGCACAACCAATTAAATTAAATATGCTTCCAACATTTATTCGAACCGCAGGTTTTTTATGCCTACTACCCTTTATTTCATTTGCATGGGCGCAATCAGTCGGCACTGAAATAGACGACGATGATTTTCTAGCTACCTTAGATTTAATCGTTGAAAACGCCAGCTTGGCCAACCCATTAGAAGCTGAGTTTAATGTTGAGCGTTCATTTGAGAATTTAATCGCGCAAACCAACACCAATCCTTTTGATACGAGTAATCAAGCTAATTTAGGCGATGGTGAAGGCAATGAAGTCGTGTTTGACGCAGAGCAGGGCGTGACGCTTAATTTTCAAGGTGCCGACATTTCTGCGCTGGTGGCTTTAGTCGCCAAAGTAACAGGCAAAAACTTTATCGTTGATCCTCGTGTAAAAGGCAAGGTAACGTTAGTATCAGGTAGTCCGATGCCAGCGGAAGCGTTATATGATGTGTTTTTATCGGTGCTCGCCACTTATAATTTTGCAGCCTTACCATCAGGGAATTTGATTAAAATCATTCCAGCGAATTTGGTCAAGCAAAACCCCACGCCGACCATCACAGAAGGTAATATTCCTAATAACGAGCAAGAAATCACGTATATCGTGACGTTAGATCACGCTTCGGTGAACGAAATTTTACCGATTCTGCGACCTTTGTTACCGCCCACCGCCCACATCGCGCCTCACGCTGGCAGTAATACGCTCATTTTGACTGATCGCGCTAATAATATTCGCCGGGTATTGGCCTTAATCGAGCGCATAGACCAAGAGCAGCAAGGCCAAACGATTCGTGTTATTTATATTAAACACGCTGATGCTAAAGCGTTAGCGCAGGTGATTAGTCAGCTAGCAGGATCGTTGAATTCTGATGAGGCGGCTAAAGGTATTCCTGTTAAGCAAACCTTAGTGCAGGTGGATGAAGGCTTGAATGCCTTGATTTTACGCGCGCCTGATAAAGATTTTCCTGTTTTGCAGGCTTTGATCGACCAGTTAGATGTTAAACGCCCTGAGAAAGGTAATGTGCACGTTAAATATTTAAATTTTGCCCAAGCTAAAGACATGGTGACGCTGATCAACGGCATCATTCAAGACAAGCAGGCGGAAACAAGAGAGGGTGCGGCACCTTCAGCAAAAATATCCGTTCAGGCGCATGAAACGGGCAATGCCTTGGTGGTTCGAGCAGAAGAAAAAGACTATAAAGATATTTTAGGGGTGATTGAGCAGCTAGATATTCGTCGCTCGCAAGTGTTTGTTGAAGCGATTATTGCGGAAGTATCTGAAAAGGACGAGGCGCAAATAGGCGTAGATTGGACAGGCGTGATGCGCAATAGTGATGGTCAAGAATTAACCAAAGGCGCTAAAACCTTTGGTGAAGACGCAGGTGGCTTTAACCTCGGCTTCATTAATAAATATGTGCGCACCTTAGGTGGTAAAGTGACGCCTGATTTGCAAGTTGTGTTAAATGCACTGCGCGGAGACAGTAACTCAAACATTATCTCAACGCCGAGCATGTTGACCTTAGACAACGAAGAAGCTGAAATTGTCGTTGGCCAAGAAGTACCGTTTGTGACGGGGCGTTTTACGTCTAGCAGCACTGCTAGTACCGATGGTACAACCAATACATCAGGGACGGTGAACCCATTTCAAACCATCGAACGTAAGGAGGTGGGTTTGTCGCTTAAAATCACGCCACAAATTAATGCAGGCGGCACGATTCACTTAGACATCGCGCAAGAAATCTCCAGCATCTCACCCGCCACAGTCGCAGGCGTGGCCGACTTAATCACCGATAAACGTACGATTAAAGCCAAGGTTTTGGTGGATGATGGGCAAATCATTATTTTAGGTGGCCTGATTCGAAATGATGTGGGTGATACCTATGATCGCATTCCTATTTTGGGTGATATTCCTATCATCGGTCAAGCATTTAGGAAGAAAGCTAAGCGAAATACGAAAACTAATCTAATGGTGTTTTTACGCCCTACCATTATTCGCGAGCCTTCAGATTTAAACATGTTGACGCGTGATCGCTATGAGTATCTGCGTACTGAAGAGGAAGAAAGTTTGCCTGATACGCGCCGTTTACTAAAAGCGAAGCCGCCGCAGTTGCAAGCTTTTCCGTGGGAAGACGATGCTGGCGAGAATAACTAAAGGTTGTGTTGCTTAATAGAAAAATAGCATGAGTGAAGAAAATACAGCCCAAACGCTTAAAGATTTGCCTGAGCATTTAAGTTCAGAGGCTATGCGTGATACGGCCGATGCCGTTAGTCACGCAGATTCAAAGCCCTTTAATGCCAACGATTTTTCTACGCCTGATGAATGGTTGAGCGTTGTTGATGCTGAAACGGTGAGTGTTTTGCCGTATAGCTTTTCTAAGCGTCATCAACTGTTAACCGCCTTTAAAGATGATGTAGGTGTGCATGTGTTGTGCGTTGAGCGTCCATCGTTTGAAATTTATTCAGAGCTTAAACGCCGGACAGAATCTACGTTATTATTTCATACGCTGCCGCAAGATAAGTTTGAGAGCGTGTTGCGTTTAGCGCATGAAAAAGGCAGCTCTGCCGCCACGCAAATGGTCAGCGATATTAGCGATGAGCTGGATTTAGACCTGCTTGCATCTGAAATGCAAACCACCACCGATTTACTCGAGGCCTCAGATGATGCGCCCGTAGTGCGTTTGATTAATACCTTGCTTACACAAGCGATTCGAGAAAATGCGTCAGATATTCACCTTGAAGTCTTTGAGAAGCGTTCTTTAGTTCGCTTCCGGAGTGATGGTATTTTAAAAGATATCGTCGAGCCTAAGCGTGAATTACATGGTGCCTTAGTCTCGCGCTTAAAAGTCATGGCAGAATTAGACATCGCAGAAAAGCGTTTGCCACAAGATGGCCGAATTTCACTGAACATTGGTGATCGCCCAGTGGACGTGCGCGTATCGTGTTTGCCCACTCAATATGGCGAACGCGTGGTGCTGCGTTTACTGGATAAACACGGTACACGCCTTAATTTAGACCATCTTGGTTTAGCGCCAGAGATCAAAGCCAAATTTAATGAGCTGATTAAATCGCCACACGGTATTTTGTTGGTCACCGGGCCGACGGGCTCAGGTAAAACCACCACGCTATATTCTGGTTTAGGTGAAATGGACCGTCAGAAGTTAAATATTTTGACGGTTGAAGATCCAGTGGAATATGACCTCGATGGCGTGGGGCAGATTCAAATTCGTCCAAAAATTGGTTTAACCTTTGCCAGTGGTTTGAGATCCATTCTGCGCCAAGATCCAGATGTGGTTTTGATTGGTGAGATACGTGATTTAGAAACCGCCGAAATTGCCATTCAGGCGAGTTTAACCGGTCACCTTGTACTCTCAACTTTGCACACCAATACGGCTGTGGGTGCCGTCACACGTTTGATGGATATGGGCGTAGAGCCTTTTCTGATTGCTTCAAGCTTATTAGGTGTGATGTCTCAGCGATTGGTGCGAACACTGTGCGTGAACTGTAAAGAGTCGGTTACGCCTGATCAGGCGCAGCGTGCGCAATTAGGCGTGAAGGAAGGCGAGAAAATAACGATTTATCAACCTGTGGGTTGCGCGCAATGCGATCATTCAGGTTTTCGCGGCCGTAAAGGTATTTATGAGTTGATTGATGTGGATGAAACGGTGCGCAAGCTTGTTCACGATGGGGCAACCGAAGATAAAATGTTGAAACACGTCCGAAAAACTACCCCCAGTTTGTTTCAGAGTGGCGTAGCGCTAGTGTTAAGTGGCGAAACCTCTTTAAGTGAGGTTGTGCGCGTGACGCGTGATCAATAGTGGCGGCATTTGAATATCTTGCGTTAAATAGCGCAGGAAAAAAAGTAAAAGGGGTTGAGATGGGTGACAGTGCCAAAATGGTGCGCGTCAGCCTTAGAGAAAAGGGTTTAACACCGCTGGAAGTTGAGCCCGTTTATGATACGCCTGCGCGAGCGAATAAAACCAGCAAAGATGGTGGTAAAATAGCTAAACGCGGCACAGGTCGCCAAAAAATGAGCTCAATGGAGTTGGCGGTAATGACGCGCCAATTCGCAACCTTGCTCGATTCGGGCATGCCGATTGAACAATCCTTAACGGGTCTAGTCGAACAATCTGATCAACATCGCATTAAATCTATCTTAACCGGCGTTCGCGCCACGGTCATTGAAGGCGGTGCCTTAGCGGATGGCATGCGCCAATTTCCGCGCGCGTTCCCTGAATTATATGTGGCCTCAGTAGCAGCAGGCGAACAAACGGGTCACTTAGAGAACGTGCTAGAGCGCTTGGCAGACTATACCGAAGCGCGGCAAGGCTTGCAGCAACGGATCAGTGGTGCATTGGTTTATCCTGTGATTTTAACCTTCGTAGCGATTCTAATCGTGGTGGGTTTAATGGCTTATGTCGTGCCAAAAGTGGTTAAAGTGTTTGATGATACAGGCCAAGAATTACCTTATTTAACGCAAATAATGATCTCAATAAGCGATTTCATCGTTAATTACGGGCATTTCGTATTAATCTTAATTGCGTTGGCGATGATGGGCTTTTCGATGGCGATGCGCTATCCGGGCCCAAAAATGGCCTTTCATCGCTTCATATTGAAATTTCCGATGACCAAGCGCTTATCGACGAGTTTAAACACAGCGCGTATGGCGCGTACGATGTCGATTTTAATCGGCAGTGGTGTGCCGTTGATTTCAGCGATTAAATCTAGTTCAGAAGTGGTCACAAACTTAGTGATGCGTGAAGGTTTAATTAACACCGCTGAAGAAGTGCAGCAAGGTGCATCGTTTAGCCGTTCATTGAAACGGCGTAAGTTGTTTCCGCCGTTGTTAACGCAGATGGTCGCCAGTGGTGAGTCCAGCGGTAAATTAGATATTATGCTGGAAAAATCAGCCAGCTCTTTAGAGCGTGAAGCAGAATCACGCATATCGGTGATTGTGAGTTTATTTGAGCCGATGATGATTTTATTCATGGGCACGGTAGTCTTGATTATCGTCATGGCAATCTTAATGCCGATTTTCGATTTGAATCAATTAGTCAGTTAATTATTATAGAGATATTAAACATGGAAATGAGTCAATACATGATACAAAAAGACCGTAAGAAGCAGTCGGGTTTCACCTTAATTGAAATCATGGTGGTGGTGGTGATCATCGGCATGTTAGCCACGATGATTTTACCCAAGGTGTTAGGTCGCCAAGATGAGGCATTTATTGCCAAGGCGAAAAGCGATATTCGCGCGATTTCTAGCTCGGTAAAGCTGTATAAATTAGATAATTTCAAATACCCTAGTGCGTTGAGCGAGCTAGTATCAGGCGGCGCGAAAGGCCGTGGTTATTTAGATAAAGTGCCGAAAGACCCTTGGGGTAAGGAATATCAATACACTAGTTCAGGTTCACATTTAGATTTCGATGTTTGGTCGATGGGCGCAGATGGCACCAAGCAAATCGGTAACTGGAATATGGACGAAATCCGCTAATCATGTTGCACTTAATGGTTTGAAAACAAGGGCGAGTATTAAAACGCATATTTTGAACGTGCGTCAGCGCGGCTTTACGCTGTTAGAAATGATGCTGACCGTTGCCCTGATTGGGTTGATGGCGGGCTTCATTGTAGTGAATTTTAATCAAACAGATCAAAAGCTCGCGGGTTTAGAAGCGAAGCGTTTTGTGGCTTTGGTGAATTTAGCGCAAGAAGAAAGTATTATGACGGGCCAGCCGATTAAATTGAGCGTGGATGTGGCGGCGCATAGTTACCAATTTATAACGTTAGACCCTGAATCGCAAAGCGGTTTTGGGCTTGATGATCTTGCCCTAGAAACGGATATTATAGAGGATGACGATCAAGCAGGCGAGAAGGCTGAAAAAGACAGCTTTATGCGGCCAAGAGTGATACCTGAAGTGGTGCAGATGACCTTTATCCGCAAGCCTTCAGATAAAAAGAAAAATAAAAAAGCGTCAAAATTCACGCCTGATCGCGTACATGAAATTCTAAATGAAAGTATTTTAGATAAAGCCAGCGAGGTGTTTGATGATGAACAAAGTGATGCTGTGGTGATTGAACCCAATGGTTTGATATCTCCGTTTGTGCTGACCTTAAGCGTGGAAGATAAAGTTGTGACGGTAGCGTTAGATCGTTTTGGTAAGGCAGGGATAGTGAAAGCCAATGAATAGATCAAAGAACCAGCAGGGCGGCCTCCGTCAACAAGGCGGCTTTACCTTATTAGAAGTGATGGTAGCGTTAGCCATCGCCGCGGTGGGTTTAGGTGCGGTGTCTAAAGCGTTATATCAAAACATTGATGTGGCTGATCGCTTAAGCCAGAAAATGATCGGTACTTGGGTGGCAAGTAACCATTTAACCGAATTACAATTAAGTCGCAGCTATTTATCAGGCGGCCAAGATTCTGCCTCGGTGAGCATGGCGGGTCGAGAGTGGCAGATTCAGGCAGAGTACGCCCCCACGGGTGATAACGAGATTGTGCGAGTGGATGTGAGCGTGTTTGAAGGCGATGACCGTGATCGACCTGCGGCAAAGATATTTGGTTTTTTGGCGCAACCCAAGAATTAAGCGCAATGATGATGGCAAAACAGCATGATGCTAGGCAGCTTGGCTTCACCTTATTAGAAGTACTGGTGTCGATTGCGATCTTCTCCGTGATCGCCATTGTCTCATATACCACGCTCGATACTTACATCGATCACCGTGAGCGTCTAACGCAGCACTACGGAAAGCTCGAGCGCTTACAGCGTGTGTTTGTTTTATTAGAGCGTGATATGCAATTTATCATTGATCGTAACGTGCGTTCGGGTGGTGATATCGAGCCTGCGGTGAAAGATGGAGATGGTGATGCGTTCATCAGTATGACAGTGGCAGAGCCTGATATTAATACTGCGCAGGGTGTAGCCTTACGCCGTATTGAATGGCGCTTAAAGGGCAAAGAAATGATCCGCGCGAGCTGGGATGTGCTGGATCAAGACGGCAATGTTGAACCCTTGGAATTCATCATCAGCGATGAAATTGAAGATATCGAGCTGACCTATTTCTTTTATAAACCGAATCAAGGTTTGGAATCTGAATCGAGTTTAGACAAAGGTGCATTTCCTGACGGCATAGAAGTAAATTTAACCCTAGCATCAGGCGAGACATATAGGCGTTTATTTGGGGTGGCGCGTGGGGCGAATAGCATTAATCAAAATAGTTCTGGTAGGGCTAATTAAACTTGAACCATTCTCTGTCAATCATCACTGGCCCCGACGATCAAAAAGGCACGGCTATATTAACCGTGCTGTTTATTTTGGTATTGCTTTCAACCTTGGCGGTGTACACCACCGAAGATGAAAATATTGCGATACGCCGCTTGCAAAACCAGCGTGATGTTGAGCAAAGCCGTCAAGTCGTGTTGGCAGGTGAGCAGTGGGTGATCAAAGCCTTGGAGCGTGATTTATTAAACGCACCGCTGGGTGTAGATTATTTAGGGGATGAATGGGCGCTGTTGCAAACTGATGTTGTGGCGATAGAAGATGGGCAAATGCAGGTTCAAGCAATAGATGAGAGCGGTAAATTTAATTTAAACAATTTACTGATGGGCAAGAAGTGGATGATTGTTGATCCAACCTCGGCCTCGGGCACTGAAATTGAAGCACCAACCCCATGGTATGGGTTATTTGTGCGTTTGCTGGAAAACACGGGCATCGATGTAATTTATGCCGATGCGGTGCTGGATTGGATTGATGCCGATGATGAAACGACCGACCCAGAGGGAGCCGAAGATGGCACCTATGCTTCTGCTGATCCACCGTATCTCACCGCGAATCAACCCTTTGTGAGTGTCTCAGAACTCGCCAATGTGTTGGGGTTTGGTCAGGCCGAAATGGATGCACTTGCGCCCTATGTTTCAGCCTTGCCTGTGGGCGATGTATCCGACCCTATCTTTACAAAAATAAATATCAACACCGCGCCTG
>JAZGFQ010000115.1:0-2407 GCA_036479635.1 Arenicellales bacterium | reverse complement strand
GGCCGCGTAATGTCTACCCACCTTTGATTGCCTTGCATCAGCGCCAAGGCAATAAAGGTTTAGTGCTTTTAAGTGCGCCTTCAAAAACCCAGAAAGAATTAAAGAATTACACTGGAAGCGTCTCTTTTTCAGATGATCAGCATTTTTATGTCTCTTCTCCCCGTGGAAATATGATCACTGTGTGGCAGGCAGAGGGTGGTTATGTAGGCGCAATCAAACAAAATGATGCGTCTGGTGTCGCGAGCATTGCAGATAAGCTTTGGGCAAGTGATGGCAATGGTTTTTTAACTAAGTACAACGGCTTAGCGTCAGAAAAGGCCTCCATCGAATTTAATACCAGCCGTTGGGATAACCATCTTTATTCGATTTAAGTGATGAAACAGTTATTTATTACGATTGTGTTTATTGGGATGTTTTTATCTGCCTGTTCGATGCCGCCGTCATCAGAGCCCGAGCAAACTGAAGCGATGCAGCTCTCGGAGCTAGGGCGGTTATTATATTTCGATGTCAATCTATCCAAAAACAGAACGCAATCATGCGCCACTTGTCATGATCCGGCGAAAGGGTTTATTGATGCGCGCGACAATGTGACGGGTTCTGCGGTGTCATTGGGTGACGATGGCGTTTCTTTAGGTGACCGAAATGCACCCACAGCTGCGTATGCAAAATTTAGCCCATTATTTCATCGCAATGGTAAGGGCGACTATATCGGCGGGCAGTTTTTAGATGGAAGAGAGGCCGACCTCAAAGGGCAGGCGGGCGGGCCACCTCTAAATTTGATAGAAATGGGCATGTTTGATCAACAAGATGTGATGCTACGTTTACTTGAGAACAAGCTGTATGTCGCTCAGTTCAAAGCTATTTTTGGTAAAGGCACCTTTCTGTCGGCTGATAAGGCTTATAGTGCCTTGAAACAGAGCATTGCCGCCTTTGAGCGTACCGCCTATTTCTCACCGTTTGATTCAAAATATGACCGTTACTTAAGAGGAGAAGCTGAGCTAACCGAGCAAGAGGAGTTGGGTAAAACCCTGTTTTTTTCGCAGCAGTTCACTAATTGCAATATCTGCCACCAGCTCAATAAATTTCAGGATAGCGAGCAAGAAACGTTTAGTAATTATGCGTTTCATAATATTGGTGTGCCTAGCAATCAACGCGTTCGCGCTTTGAATGGGCTGGGTGAAACTTATAAAGATATAGGCTTGGCAGGGCATCCAAACATTAGCGGCTCATCTGAGGCAGGTAAGTTTGCAGGCAAGTTCAAAGTACCGACTTTACGCAATATTGCCGTCACGGGGCCTTATATGCATAACGGTGTTTTTGAAGATTTACGAACGGTTTTATTGTTTTACAATAAATATAATTCCAAAAGCCAGCGCAGGCAAATTAACCCTGAAACGAATGAACAATGGCAAGCGCCTGAAGTGACGCAAAATATATCGCTTAAAGACTTAAAAATAGGGCCAGCCTTAGACGATAAACGCACTGATGCGTTGCTTGCTTTCTTAATAACATTGACGGATCAGCGATATGAGAGTTTGTTGAACTAAATTATAAATTTATGCGCTTAACTGAAGTGCTGCGGCCTGCGCCTTCATCTTCCGAACAATTGCATAAACGCCTACATGCCGATTTGGGCTTAAATGCTCGAATAGTTGTAATTCTTTGAACACTTCATCAATATCGGTGGTTTGAATCTCGGTATTTGTTTTATTGGCAAATAAAGCAATGATGAGCGCGACCACGCCTTTGATGGTTGAGGTATTACAATCGGCATCAAAATCAATCAAATCTTTGGTTTCACTAGGTTTTGCCTTGATCCATAACATGCTCATACACTCCATAACACGTGTTTCATCGTTTTGATCTACAGCATCCATGGTCTCTAGTTTTGTGCCTAGCTCGTCTAAAAACTGGTAACGGTTTTCCCAATCAGGCAACATTTCAAAGGTTTCCATGATGCGCTCGAGTGTGATTTCTGTTGATAAAGACATAAGAATGAATAAACAAAGGTTAAGTTTATAAAGTGGGGGTGCCTTTTCAGCCTTCAAGCCAAAATATAGGCACAAAAAAGCCCGATGCTAAGACCGGGCTTTTTAAGGAATGGGCCTTAAGTAAGCTATAAGCTTAACGCTTAGAGCCGATCTCTTCGTGTGCCGTATTCATTACGTCTAAGGCAAGCGCTTGATACTCTTCGCTGTAGCCGTCCAGCTCGTGGCCAGATTGTGGCGTGTAATAATCTTGTGGATCAAGGCCTGCTTTATGCTCATAAGCTTGGAACTTCTTTTGCATATCAATTAACTTCTGGATCTTTTCTTGCTTAGTCATGTTTGGGTTCCTTAAATTAGGATTAAAATCAATACACGGATTCTTTCAAAAATGGGGGGGGATAACAATATATCGCAATTGA
>JAZGFQ010000114.1:0-8819 GCA_036479635.1 Arenicellales bacterium | reverse complement strand
GCGATTTACTGCAAGACACCGAGCTTAAAATCATTAACTCGCCTTATAAGCAATATCGCGGAGACCCTGCCGTTCGAGGCACCTTGTTTCAACAACAGCGCATACAAAGCGAATTTGATAAAATTGTCGATGCTGCCTTTGATCGCTTGAGTTTGATGATTACGGATTACGGTGTATTCCATACTAAAATCCTTTTTTCGAGCAGCCGTTGTTCATTGTGGTTTTATGATGACCCATATCAATACCAGCTTTTAGATATCAATGAGTTCATGGATGATGATGTATTGCTGGCGTATCCAGAGCGTGATTACCCAGAACGTGCCAAAGTGACACCTCAGCAAGTAAAGCAAATTTATAGCTTATTTAAGCAGCTAAGATTTATCGATGAAACCATTTATCTCAGATCAGGCTCCATCAATATCATCAATGCGATGGTCGGTTTAACTTTCTCATGCGATGGCTCGCATTACATGACGGTGGATGAGTTTTTAGGTCGTGATATACAGTTTTGGTTAGGGCTTGGGTAAAGTGGCGCTATTTAAATCAGGCTTAAGCAAATCTTTTAAAGACCAAGGCACATCATTCGGATCAGCATCGATGGCTTCTCCACTCCAATTTAGATACGTTTCATCGGGCCACAAAGATTGAAACCAGGCAATCACGGCATCAATTTCTTGCGCAGATAAAATCGTTTCAAAAGCGGGCATTCTGCCGCCAAGGGGAATGCCACCTTCACGAATTGTTCGCTGTAATAAGGGCATGGGATGGTGCCAGCTATGCGCAGAGCCATTGAGTGGCGGGGGTGGGAACTGCCCATGTTTATTCATTTTATCCCATTGAGAGACTGACCTTGCGTCTATTCCATGGCAAGTCAGGCAGTGTTGCTCGTAAACAGTTTTTCCCTGATTAATCTGTTGGGGCGTATACCATCTCTGAGCTGATTGATCAGTATCTCCAGCATAAATGGGGGCTGAAAACAGGAGGCATAATAAAGCCGCCTTTATGTTGATTTCGTGGCGTCGCATTACTGGATAACGCTCGGTTTATAATTGCGAGGGGATGCCTAACCTGAACTCGACATCGGCTTGTTTTTTGAGCGTTTCAATTTGATCTGGGCTGGGCGTGGTTAAGGTGGTTGAATTTGCGGGTGTAAGTTCGTTGGGTTGAGTTTCGCGCAGATCTACGGTATTGACGCTGGCCTCAGCCGCAGGCTTGACCTGTGCGGGTTCAATATAGCTTGTTTTTTGCCATTGTTGGGTTAACCACGGCTGCCAGTGGTCGCGATAAACTAATGCCGTAGAAGCCATTAAGCCCAGTAAAGCCAACACCGCTAACCAACGCAAACCAGCATTCTGAGGAGCAGTTTTAATAAAGGGCAAAGCTTCTTTCGCGGCCTGCTTGATGATCGTAGGCGTGACTTCATTCACGCCCATGCTATATGCGCCGATGAGCGCGCGATCACAAATAAGGTTAATCAGGCGCGGCGTGCCATCGGTGAGGCTATGAATTTTTTGGATGGCAGCCTTGCTGAATAAACGTCGCTCACAGCCAGCAACCTTTAGGCGATGGTGAATATATTCATCGGTCTCGTTTGCACCTAATGATTCCAAATGGTAGCGGCTGGTAATACGCTGTGCGACTTGGCGCATATCATGTTCGGCCAAAAGTTCGCCCAATTCAGGTTGGCCGATTAATATAATTCTGAGTAGTTTTTGGGTGTCAGTTTCAAGATTGGTGAGCAAGCGAATTTGCTCTAAAGTGCGCTTGGGTAGGTTTTGCGCTTCATCAATAATGAGAATGGTGTGCCGCCCGTCGGCGTAGGTTTCTAGCAGCTTGGTGTTAATCAGCTCGGTGAGGTCATTGCTTTTTTGTTGCGAGCTAAAGTTTAAGCCTAATTCCTTGCATAAAGTGCTGAGCAAACTGAGCTCATCAATGCGTGGATTAAGGATTAAAGCGACATCGATATCCTCGGGCATATTGGCCAGAATATAACGGCAGGCCATGGTTTTGCCCACGCCGACTTCGCCGGTTAATTGTACAAAGCCGTTTTTTTCGTTTAAGGCATAGACTAAATGCGCGATGGCTTCTTTGTGGCTATCACTTAAGAATAAAAAACGCGTATCGGGCACGATGCCGAAGGGCTTGCTGTTTAGACCGAAATATTCTTGGTACACGTTAGCGTAGGTTGCTTAAATTCATGTGCTGAATCATAGCATCATTATGAATAAAAGCCTTTATCGCTAAGCTCGAATTGGGGGTTGTTTCAAGATTTATGCATGGGAAAAACATGCTCTTTGATCTCCCATTTGTCAGCATTAACAGTCAGTTCAACACAGGAAGGCCCGGCGTGCACACGCACCTCACCTGCTGCGCCTGGATTTAATACCATTGGCTCAGCACTGTCATCGACCGTGCGAATGTGGGTGTGACCATACACAATTAAATCAGCTTCAGGGTGATCTTCACGCAAGGCAATGTGCATATTGCTGATTTCTTTATTCCAAACACGGTGGGCGTGCTCCATGATTAACGTGCCACCAGGTAGGTTGAGTTTTACTTCATCTGGAATCTCGGTAAGCTGGGCGTGATCTTCGGCTTGCCAGGTTTCAGGAATATCATTATTGCCTTTAACCGCAATGACATGGCCAAGCTTAGGTGCTAAGCCCAAAAGCGTGTGCGCGCCCATCATGTCACCTGCATGTAAGGCGATATCACAGCCTTTAATAAAATCAGCAACATCAGGGTTTAACACGCCGTGGGTGTCAGAGAGGATACCGATGGTCAGCGATTCATGTTCGCTAAAATCAAGTTCAATAGAGTAAGGGTTCATGGTGTAATGGGTCGTAATCGATGTTTGGCTAAGGCTACAAAAACGTAAGCGTAAAGCGCGATAGTATCTGAGCATGAGGGATAGTGCTATCGGCCAAAATTAATAGAGAGTGCAAGCCCTCACATATATTGCTGAATGAACCATAGCGCCACGGGTAAAGTGAATGCTGCCCCGAGCGTTTGTAGGGTGATAATTTGCGCCATGGTTTGCTTATCGCCGCCCATTTGACTGGCCAACACATAAGATGACATCGCGGTGGGCAGTGCACCATAGAGAATGAAAATACTGGCATTAGGGATGGCACCATTCATGAGGTAAATCACCGCGTAAATGATGATAGGCATCAACACCAGTTTAGCCATAACAGGCAATACCAAGGCCGTGGTTTTGCCTTTTTCCATGCGTAAGCTGAGCCCAGCGCCCACGGCCAATAATGCCAGCGGTAAGCCTGTTTTACCTAAGAAATGAAAAGTATTGTGGATGGCATCGGGCAGGGTGATGGATAAAAAATTTACCGCCAGCCCTGCAATACTGGCTTGAATTAAGGGGTTAGTTGCGACATTTCTCAGCACGGATTTTCCCTGCATGGATTTCGCACGTTTGCTGGCATCGCCATATTTCGATAAAACAGAGACACAAGAAATATTATTGATAATCACCATGATGGTCATAATCAAGGCCATTATAGCGACGCCATTATCAGGCGCCACTAAGCCTGCAATCGCCAGCCCGATAATGGTGTTATTGCGCACTGCACCTTGGAACATCGAGGTAAATGTATCGGGCTGAACACGTTTATCTAAAAAACCTAGCCACTGGCTCGCGCCAATAATGAAGGTGGGCAAGGCCACTGCTAGCAAGATGTAGCCAATTAAATTTGCATTGATATCTGCGCGTGAAAGGTGCGCAAAAATGAGCGCAGGGATTAAAATAAAATAAACCAGTTTTTCAACATCATCCCAAAACGTTTGAGACAGGAATTGGCTTTTTTTAAACCAAAACCCTAAGCTGATGAGGAAATACAGCGGTAATAAGGTGTCTAATATTTGCATTTGTTTGAGTCTGGCCTAGAGTAGGGCTAGGGCATTGTGGTGCGGCCACCATCAACTTGAATGATTTGGCCTGTGATGTAATCAGATTCAATTAAGAATAAAGCCGTATTGGCGATGTCTTTGGGCGCGCCTAAACGCTTAAGGGGAATACGCGATAACAAGCGTTTTTGAGCAACTTCGTCTTGCCCTTGAATGTGAGTGGGTTCAGGCCATAAAATCGCACCAGGCGAGATGCCATTAACACGAATATCTGGCGCAAGGCTTTGCGCGAATGAGCGCGTAAGTGAGGCTAAACCTGCTTTAGTGGCGCAGTAGATGGGGTGATCTTCTAAGGGGCGCTCAGCATAAATATCGATGAGATTAATAATGCAGCCTGAGTGTTTTTTTAAATGAGGCGCGGCGGCTTGGGCAAGAAAAAAAGGGGCTTTTAGATTGGTCTCGAATAACGCATCCCAGTCTTTTTCTTGCGCGTTTGTTAAGGGCGTAGGGTAAAAAGTAGACGCATTATTAACCAGCACATCTAATCGACCCATGTGTTCGGCGGTTTCATCAACCATCGCTTTGAGTTTGCTGTGCTCGGTTAAATCCGCTTGTATCAACACGCAGGAATTTTTGCGCGCAGCGTTCAGTTCCGCTTGCAAGGCGCGCGCGGCTTTACTTGATGAACGATAATGAATAACAATATTCATGTTCGCGGCATGTAAGCGCTGCGCAATATGTGCGCCAATGCGTTTAGCACCGCCAGTGATGAGTGCTACTTTATTCTGTGTTTGAGCCATATATTATGTTCTCTACGCTTGTGTTAAGCCTCAGTTTTTTGCAATATTGCGCGTCTTTGATGATTATCCTGATTCATGTCTTTAGTACAAGTCCCAAATGCATTAAAACAACACAGTCAACGCTTAGTTGAGGTGCTTTGCCAGCGTGTTGAGCAGGCAGGTGGATGCTTGTCGTTTGATGCGTATATGCAGTGTGCATTGTACACGCCGCAGCTGGGTTATTACGCAGGCGGCTTAAGTAAGTTTGGCGAAACCGGTGATTTCATCACAGCACCCGAAATGGGTGATTTATTTGGGCGCTGTTTAGCCAGCCAAGCGCAAGAAGTGTTAGCCAATTTAAGCGGCGGCTCAATGTTAGAATTTGGCGCGGGTAGCGGCGCGTTAGCGGCCACTATTTTAAATGAGTTGGCGGCGCAATCTGCCTTGCCCGAGCAATATTTTATTTTAGAAGTCAGCGCAGATTTACGTGCAAGGCAGGCCGAGACTTTAGCGCAACGTGCGCCAGAACACGCTGGCCGTGTGCAGTGGTTAGAGATTTTTCCTGAGCAGTTTGAAGGGGTGGTGATTGCTAATGAGGTATTGGATGCGATGCCCGTGAAAGTGTTTGAACAAAATGCGCAGGGTGAGGTGTTTGAGATGGGCGTCACCACGGAAAATACAGGCTTTGCTTGGAAGAGATTGCCGGCAAATGATGCGTTGAAACAGGCAGTGAAGGCTTTAGAGATAGATACACAAGATGTGTATCGTTCTGAGATTAATTTAGTGGCACAGGCATGGGTTAAAAGTGTGGCACAGAGCATGACGCGCGGTGCGGTATTTTTGATAGATTACGGCTTTCGGCAATCGGAGTATTATCATACTGATCGCCGAGAAGGCACGTTAATGTGCCATATTCAACATCAAGCGCATGATGACCCGTTTTATTTGCCAGGTTTGCAAGACATTACCGCGCATGTTGATTTTACGGCGATGGCACTAGCGGCAAAAGAATCTGGTTTTGAGGTGACAGGCTATGCAACGCAAGGCGCATTTTTATTGGCTTTGGGTTTGTTGGATAAAATTGATTTAAATGCAACGATGCAAGCACAAATCGAAAGCGCGCAACAAGTAAAGAAACTGACCATGCCGCATGAAATGGGCGAATTATTTAAGGTACTAGCCTTAATGAAAAACAGCAATCAAAACCTCACCGGCTTTAATCAGCAAAACCATGTGCAGAGATTATGGGCGTAATATGATGAAAAGACGAAATTTTATACAGCGTGCTAGTTTGGGTGCAGTGTGGGTAGCGCCCGTTGTGCAAGCGGTGAGTTTGCCACTGCATGCGCGTGCATCATATCCTTGTCGATCTGAGCCTCCTTTTGGTTTGCAAATAACCGTTATCGATTTTGATAGCGGAGTGAATATTGCATGTTTAGCAAGCGGCACGATGATGGATGGGACTTATTCAGAAACCTTTAGGCATCATCATCCGTTTAGTCGGCGAACATTGCCATGTGATAGCCCTATTTTAGGCGGTGCTTTGAACCGAGCGGGTGTTTATAATATAACGATAGATGCCCCTGAGTATCAGCCTTATTTTGTTAAAAACATTGAGGTTAAGGCAAATAATTGCAATACAGATATTGTTAGGTTTACGGTAAAACTGAAAAAGGCGTGATGCCATATTAATACTCATAATTGATGAACATTAAATACTTATGTAACGATGGATAGCTTACAAGCCATTATTTTAGCTTTCGTGCAAGGCATCACTGAGTTCTTGCCCGTGTCCAGTTCAGGGCATTTGGTTTTGGTGCCAAAATTATTAGGCTGGGAAGATCAAGGCTTGGCCTTTGATGTGGCGGCGCACGTCGGCTCTTTGCTGGCGGTATTATTATATTTTCGCCGTGAGGTGATGTTGATCGTAAATGACACCACGCACAATCTGTTCGGTGGCGCGGGCACTGAGAACAGCCGCTTAGGTTGGCAAATCGTATTTGCGACTATTCCAGTGGGCTTGGCAGGTTTATTGATGGGGGATTGGGTTGAAACAACTTTGCGTGCGCCTGAAAACATTGCTTATGCGGCGATTATTTTTGCGCTTATCTTGTGGTGGGTGGATAAGCATAATCGTCAGGCGCGTGATATTAAAGCGTTAAACTGGAAAGATATTTTAGTCATCGGAATAGCTCAGGCGGTCGCATTAATCCCTGGCGTGTCGCGCTCAGGCATGACCATCACCGCGGCCTTACTGATGGGGCTAAAGCGTGATGATGCGGCGCGGTTCTCATTTTTAATGGCGATTCCAGTGATTGTTCTTGCGGGTGGATTAAAAGCATTAGAGTTATTAAAAACAGAACTACCGATTGATTGGGGTATTTTAGGCCTTGGGGTCGGCGTTTCAGCGGTGGTGGCGTTTGCTTGTATTCATTGGTTTTTGGGTTTTATTAAACGCTTTAGTATGGTGCCGTTCTCGCTTTATTTGCTCGCATTGGGCGCGTTTACTTTGTATGTGTTTCGTTAGCCCAATTTGATTACAATACGCACATTCAAATACGATTGACACACGATGAGACTTAGCCGCAAACAATTTTTAGATTCTCCGAATAAGGTGGTTACCTTGCTTGGAATGTCGGGCGTGGGTAAAACTACCTTAGCCAGCCGTTTGCCACAAGACCAATGGTTTCATTATTCTGGTGATTACCGCATTGGTACGCAATATTTACAAGAGCCTATTTTAGACAACATCAAGCAGCACGCGATGGAATCGCCTTTTTTGCGTGATTTGATTCGCAGTGATTCAATCTATATTTGCAACAATATTACGGTTGAGAATTTGCAGCCGATTTCAACGTTTTTAGGGAAAATCGGTAATCCTGAATTGGGCGGGATGCCCTTGGCCGAGTTTAAACGCCGCCAACGGCTGTTCCGCCACGCAGAAATTAACGCTATGAATGACGTGCCAGATTTCATGCAAAAGGGCAGAGACCTCTACACTTATCCGAATTTTTTAGTGGATGCGGGTGGTAGCGTGTGTGAGTTATCTGATGCAGATATCTGGTCACAATTAGCGGAGAAATCGATCATTATCTATTTAAAGGCAGACGCCAAGATGGAGCAATTAATGATCGAGCGCGCCCAAGCTGCGCCTAAGCCAATGTATTACGATGAAGCATTTTTAGATCAACACGTTGCTGAATTTTTAACGCTAAAAGGGTTAAACAATACCGATGAGATGGTACCTGATGAGTTCGTGCAATGGGTGTTCCCGAAGCTCATCGCGCATCGTCGCCCCTTGTATGAAAGGGTGGCTGAACAACATGGTTATACGGTCGATGCGCGTCAGGTTATGGCTGTTGAAAATGAAGCGGATGTCATCGAATTGATTGCTGGGGCGCTCAACTAATGCCTTTAATTGCGCATTCAAAATTACCGACGTTTGAACGCCTACGCCAAGAAGGCGTAGAAGTTTTATCGCCTGGGCGCGCGCAAGCACAAGATATTCGTGAGTTACACATCGGTATTTTAAACCTAATGCCTGATGCGGCAATGGAAGCCACCGAACGGCAATTTATGCGCATGGTAGGCAGTTGTAACCGCATTGCACAATTTAAAATACATTTATTCACTGTGCCAGAATTCACTCGGGGTGAAAAAGCGCAGGCGCATATTGATGCGTTTTATGAAAGCTTTGAGCATATTAAAAAAGTGGGCTTGGATGCGCTGATTATCACGGGCGCTAATCCTGTTCAGGCTGAGCTGGAAGATGAGTTATTTTGGCCGCCTTTGCTAGAGATTATTGAATGGGCAAAGCAGAGTGTTAGCTCGGTGATGTGTTCTTGTTTGGCGAGCCACGCCATTGTGCAGCATTATTGGGGCATCCGCCGATATAAGCTGGCGCAAAAACGCTGGGGCGTATATTCGCACCGTATTATCGATTTTGATCACCCGCTTGTCGCTGGCATTAATACGCGCTTTGATGCGCCGCATTCACACATTTATGAAGTTAATTCTCAGCAGTTGCGTGCGCAGGGTTTAAAGGTATTGGTTTCTAGCGAAGTAGCGGATTTTCACCTTGCTACCAGTGAAGATGGTTTCCGTTTTGTGTTCTTTCAGGGCCATCCTGAATACGATGCGGTGAGTTTATTTAAAGAATACAAACGAGAAGTCAGCCGC
>JAZGFQ010000113.1:0-3130 GCA_036479635.1 Arenicellales bacterium | reverse complement strand
TGTTGGCGGCTTTGCTTGTCTAGCGTAGCGGATTGTTTCGCCGCTTGCTTGCGGGCTAAACGTGCAGCTTGGCGGGTAAAGCGTGTGCGTGCCGTGTTGATATCCGCCTGAGAATAGTCAGGCCAATCGCTTGAGTTTTGAATTTCATGGCTTAAAGGTAGCATCTCAATGCAATCGGTCGGGCAAACAGGCAAGCATAGCTCACAGCCCGTGCAGTTGGCTTGAATAATGGTGTGCATCTTCTTATTCGCGCCCATAATCGCTTCAACCGGGCAGGCTTTAATACACAACACACAACCAATGCATTTATTCTCAATAATAAACGCCAAGGTTTTAGGCTGAAATTCGCCGAAACTATGATCTAAAGGCAATACGGCTTGGTTAAGCAAGGTAGCAAGCTTCTCAATGGTCACTTCACCGCCGGGCGGGCATTGGTTGATATTCGCTTCGCCAGTGATTAGTGCTTTGGCGTAATCCTCGCAGCACGGGTATGAGCAACGTGTGCACTGGGTTTGTGGCAAACAGGCATCAATCTCGGCTAAGCTGGCTGGCATTGAGTGGGCTTAGGTATCGTTTAAATCAGAGAAATGCGTTTCAACCCACTGTTCTAAATCCGTTAATAAAGCCACTTGTTCTTCATTCTCAGGCTCAATTTGTGCCATTAATTCAAAAAATGCATCTAAGGTAAGCAAGCAATCGTGATCACCATCGATGATCTTCTCAGCGCGGTAAGTTTGCCAAGTTGCTTTTTGCTCAGGGTTTAAATCATCTGGCCAGTTACGCGCTAGATAACGCGGGTAAATGGTTTGCAAGCGCTCGTCTTGAAAGGGCGGAGCCCAATCTAATAAGGTATCCGCATCACGCTTGAGCAGTTGATCACACACCGCGCGATCAGGCCGCGTAATGAAGCCGCCATATAATGCGCCATCAGGGTCAGATTTCCCAAAACCGCCTTCTTTAGGTTTATAGATCTGTTGAACTTTTTGTTCTAGGCCGTCATAAAATAAAATGCGCTGGCGGTTGGCTTCGATTTGTTTTAAATCAAAGCCCCATTTTTCTGCCAGCTCAGGTGTGAGCGTGCTCATGGGCGAAAGTGCGGGTGATTTATTAATATGCGCGCCTTTTAAAGCTACGCGCACTAAGCCTTCGGGTAAATCCGCTTTACGCGTGAATAAATGCTCGGCAATTTCTTCAGGCGGTGTATTAAATAAAGCGTGTGGGTTTTGGCGTAAATCAAATAAAATGATTTCGTTTTTATTGCGCGGATGCGTGCATAAAGGCATCACCGGTGCAATACAGCCTTCGGTAGATGGATACATACCTGAAATGTGTAACACCGCAGGTTTTTCGACCAAATTCAGTAATTCCGCCGCTGCGTGTTTAGTGCGGAATTTAAAATAGTATTCGTAAAGTTTAGGTTGCGCTTGTTTAATTACTTTCGCCATGCCCAGCGTGGCGTAAACATCAGATAAAGCATCATGCGCTTTAGCGTGTTCGATGCCGTTGGCAATGGAAAGCTTCTCTAGCTGAAAGCTCGGCACACCGGGTTCGCGCTCAGGCCAAACGATGCCATCGGGGCGCAGCGCATAACACATGCGCACTAAATCAACGATGTCCCAGCGTGAATTGCCATTTTGCCATTCACGCGCGTAAGGGTCGTAAAAATTGCGATATAAATTAAAGCGCGTGACTTCATCATCAAAACGAATAGAGTTATAACCCACTCCGCAGGTGCCGGGCACGCTGAAAGCTTTATGGATGCCTTTGATGAACTCAGCCTCATTCACGCCTTTTGCCTGCGCGACTTGCGGGGTTAAGTGCGTGATGAGCATCGATTCAGGATTGGGAATAAAATCTAATGCAGGTTTGCAAAACAGCTCAATCGGTTCACCGATGATATTTAAATCGGTGTCGGTGCGAATCGCAGCGAATTGAGAAGGGCGATCAACTCTTGGGTTCAAGCCCCAAGTTTCGTAATCGTGCCACAATAAGGTGGTGTCAGCCATATGTAGTGTTGTTGTGGTGGGTGTTATTCGGTTTTTGAAGCCGTGTTGTTAAGTCTCGGTCTTATCTTTGGGTAAGACGATGACTGCAGGGTCAGCAGGGCGGTAAATAACCCCTACGCGGCCAATGAGTTGCACATCAACTGCGCGCACTGATTGGCTGAGCGCGATGAGCATGGCCTTTTTGGCCGCTTTCTCATCGGCAGGCAACTTCACTTTAATCAGCTCATGGATAGAGAGCGCTAGATCAGTTTCATCTTTGACGGGCTTGGTTAAGCCTTTCGCACCGAGCGTGACCACCACGTTTAATGAGTGCGCTTTAGCGCGCAAGAATTTCTTTTGTTTGTTGCTGAGTTTCATGATTGAGTTTTATTGGTTTAGGTCGGTTATTATTCTACGTTGCTCAACATGCGGTCACTCATGCCCGTGATGTTAAAACCACCATCCACATAAGTAATCTCGCCGGTGATGCCTGAGGCTAGATCGGAACATAAAAATGCCGCCGCATTGCCCACTTCTTCGGTGGTCACCACTCGGCCTAAAGGCGCAATCACCTCGAACTGTTTTAACAGTTTCTTGAAATCTTTAATACCTGCCGCTGCTAAGGTGCGAATAGGGCCTGCAGAAATAGCATTCACGCGCGTGCCTTTATCACCCAATGATTGTGCCAGATAACGCACGTTGGCCTCTAAGCTGGCCTTGGCCACGCCCATGACGTTATAAGACGGCATACACTGCACAGAGCCGATATAAGATAAGGTAAGCAACGAGCCATTACGGCCTGCCATTAAAGGTTGAGCAAATTTTGCCATGGCGGCAAAACTATAAGAGCTGATTTCATGTGCGATTAAAAAACTCTCGCGCGTAACGCTATCAACATAACTGCCTTCTAAAGCTTCTTTCGGTGCGAAAGCGATAGAGTGAATCACGCAATCGAGGCCATCCCAATGTTTACCCAGCTCGGTGAACATATTTTCGATTTCATCGTCAGTTGAAACATCACAAGGCAGGATAATCTCAGCACCGCAAGCGGCGGCGAGTTTTTCCACCCGAGGCTTCATTTTTTCGTTAGGATAAGAGAGCGCGATTTCAGCACCTTGACGTTGCATGGCTTCAGCAATGCCCCA
>JAZGFQ010000112.1:0-2550 GCA_036479635.1 Arenicellales bacterium | reverse complement strand
AGATATTGCCCACACACTGGGCGTGAATCTTAAAAATATGCGACGAAAAATCGTCATATCAGTGGGTTTATGTGTAGGTGCAAGCATCTCTGTTGCAGGTGCCATTGGTTTTATCGGTTTGGTGGCGCCTCATCTCGTGCGCCCATGGGTTAAGCATCGCCCAGATTATCTTCTATTGCCGAGTTTATTGGTGGGTGCTATTTTATTAATTTCAGCCGATATTGCAGTTCGCCTTATCCCTAGCCAAGTTGAGTTAAAAATTGGCGTGCTCACCGCTTTGCTAGGCGCGCCCTTCTTTTTGTGGTCACTGATGAACCTTCGGCGTGCATCCTGATGAGTGAATCAACATTCAAGCACGACTTAATCATTCATAAGCTTGACGTGCAAGTCGGCAAAGATAATATACGCTTGTTGGATGATATTTCTCTACAGTTCACCTCTGCGGGTATGCATGCCATTGTGGGGCCAAATGGTTCGGGCAAAACCAGTTTATTAAAAACCATCTGTTTATTACATCAGCCCACCGCGGGCGAAATAAGCATGAAGGGTGAAAACATTCAACATTGGACAGCTGAAACACGCGCAAAAAACATTGCCTATCTGGGCCAGTTTGTCGAAAGCCATTGGCGCTTAAATGCATTGCAAGTCGTTGAATTAGGTTTAATTGCTGCCCCGCACCTAAACGCAGCAGAGAAACAAGACCGCTTGGCTGAGCTCATTGAGCAGTTTGAATTGCACGATATCGCCGAGCAAACCTTTAACACCTTATCAGGCGGTGAGCGCGCGAGAATTTTGCTAGCCCGATCCGTGAGCGCAAAACCAACCGTATTATTAGCAGATGAGCCCCTCAACGGCTTGGATTTAAAATATCAACGTAAGATGCTCGAGACCTTACAAGCATTGTGTAAAGATGGCATGATGGTGATTATTGTCATGCATGATTTAAACCAAGTTTTAAAACATTGCAAAAGCTGTGCCTTGATTCATAATGGCAAACTCATTAAGCAAGGTGAGGTGAGCGAGGTGTTAAACATCAAAAATATCAAGCAATACTTTGAAGTGAATTTGCACTATCAGGTAACTGATCATGGCAAAATAGTGCTGGTGGATTCAGAAAAAGAATATGACTAAGCAAAGCATTGAGAAAAATACCAAATCAAGCATTAATGTTCCGATCTATCATAAGTTCACGATCATATAATTTAAGGAAAGGCAGATGAAAACCAGAGCAAGAAGAACAGGCATCACCTTAGTCCATACGGGCGAAGGTAAGGGCAAATCATCCAGTGCCTTTGGCGTGGCATTTCGAGCTGCTGGCTGGGGTTTAAATGTCTGTGTGATTCAATTCATCAAAGGCATGTGGAAAACCGGTGAGGAGCGTGCCGCGAAGAAATTCGATAACATCGAATGGCATGTCATGGGCGATGGTTTTACTTGGGACACTAAAAACCCTGAGCAAGACATCCAAACCAGCCAAGAAATCTGGGCATTTGCCAAAGAGAAAATTCGCTCTGAGCAATATGATTTAGTGTTGTTAGACGAAATTAATTACTGCGCCAGCTATGGCTGGATCACGGGCGAGGAGATAGCACAATTCATTGAGCAAGAAAAACCCAAATGGATGCATTTAATCCTAACGGGCAGAGACGCCCCTGCTGAAGTGATTGCAATCGCCGATACCGTCACAGAAATGAAGCCGATTAAACACGCCTTTGATAAAGGCATTGAGGCTGAGCAAGGCGTTGAATTTTAAGATACCTCTGATGAAAACCCTCTTTATCAGCTTCTTGCTGTTGATATGCTCCCCCATTTCAGCCTATGAAGTCGCCGTTGGTTTGGGTTCTACGGCAGATGAATCCGCCACCATCGCGCTGGCAGACAAAAGTAAATGGCCGATCGTTGCAGAGCATAGCTGGGGGCCTTTAGCTAATTTGGTGCCGATTGGCCGATTAAAGCGCCATCAACAACAAGCCGTGTTTGATAACTTCAAGCAGCGCCGCGCCATCACCGAACTGCCCTTCCCGTCTATTCGCTGGACGAGCAGCCAGCCTGATATGGATTTCATCAAAAGCTTCGGGCTAAGCATTCCCTATGTGTTTGTGCTGTACGAACACCATGAGCGTGTGCGCGAACAAGGCCAAGCCACTGCGGATGCCTTAAAAGCCGCAGGCGTGATTGATTCGATGCTAACGCGTGATGAAATATTGCGCTTAAAAGCCCGCTTCCCTGGCAAAAAAATCATCATGAATACGCGCTCGTGGACGCGCAATCATGCCTATGTGGAATCCATTGAAGATGTATTAGATGGCGTCGCGATTGAGTTTATTCCGCAAAACCTGCCCGAATACATCGCCTTTGATGTTGCACCATTTGCGCAGTGGGCGATCAATAATGATAAAGACTTAATCTTGTTAATGCCGCCCTTGCCAGATGATCACCTTGAAGATCGCTACGTGAAAGTCGTCAAGCGTGCCGCAAAAACCATCTATACCGAAAACCTAAACCGCCTGCCCAAGGGCTGGATGAAAAGCGATAAAATCATTTTCGTAC
>JAZGFQ010000111.1:0-2369 GCA_036479635.1 Arenicellales bacterium | reverse complement strand
TATATTGGCAATTGCGGTGAGTTTTATCGGAGTGGTGATCATCGCCACCCACGGAAATGTGTTTTCAATGCAGTTCTCAAATCCGTTGGGGGTATCGCTGGCTTTAGTCAGTACAGTGGTTTGGGCGAGCTATTGGTTGATAAGCCAAACTGATCAGCAAGACAGCTTATTGCGACTATGGGTAAATTTTATCGCGGGCGTGGTTTGGATGGCTTTATTGATGAGTTTCACGCACAGTTGGGTGATGCCACCAACATCCGCTTTAATGGGCGCGGCGTATATCGGCCTGTTTGAGATGTCGCTGGCATTTTATTGCTGGTTCCAAGCGTTGCGCTTGAGCGATAACATAGGTTTGATGAATAATCTGATTTTTCTAACGCCTTTTGGCTCATTAATGGTGATCGCGCTGGTGCTAAAAGAGCCGATTCATGTTTCAACTGTATTGGGTTTAGGGTTGATTTGCGCTTCAATTTTAATTCAGCGCTATCTTGCGGCGCGGGTTGCGGCTCGAGAGAAGGCGCATCATGATATAATTTAGCTTTTACATTTATAGAAATCTTAAACAACGAATTATGAAAAAAACATTATTGATGACCACCTTTATTTCAACACTTGCTTTGGGTTTAACGGCTTGCGGTGATGATGATATTGAACAGGATTCTGACTCGGCGATGAACTTAGTCACCGAACAGACGGATAAAGGTGTGGCAGATAAGCTAAAAGGCGCGATGAATAAGGCTTTTGATAAAACCGCTGAATTAACGGAAAGTGCTGTGGCAAAAACCAAAAAAGTGGGTTCAGAGCTTGCCGAAAAAACCTCTGATAAGGCGCATGACTTATTGGATAAAGCCAATGACGCTGAAGGAGTGGACGGGATGGCGGCCAATGAGCAAGAAATGAGTGCGCTGGATAAAGTAAAAGCCTTGGGCAGTAAGGTTGGCGAAAAAGTATCTGATGCCACAGGCGATTTAGTCGATAGCGCTAAAACAGCTGGCCAGAAGGTGATGGAAGAAGGTAAAGAATTAGGGGCGCAAGCGATGGAGAAAACCGAAGGCGTGGTTGATAGCGCTAAAGTGGCTGGAAAAAGTGCGCTAGAGAAAGGTAAAGAGATCGGCGCTCAAGTAGTAGAGAAAACCAGCGATGCGGTTGAAGGTGCTAAGGCCTCAGGCGCGGAGACGATTGAAAAAGGCAAGGCGCTGTTGAACGAGAAACTTCCTGATAACGCTAAACCTGATGATGTTCAAGTAGACGATGCCATGGCACCTGATGCAGCGAGTGCACCTGATGCCACGGACACACAAGTTGTTTCAGAAGGTATGACAAAGCAAGCCTTGGCGGCCTTAGTTGAACAAATGGAATCAGCGCTGGCGTCTTTGGAAGCAGCAGCGGCAGATGCACGCAAAGCAGCGGCCAATTTAGGTAAGGGTGTTACTCAGTAAACGTTTTATCTGGGATGGTGCGTGAGAACACGCATAGCGTAGCAGCGCTTTATAAATAGGTTTCGTTAAACCGTTGCTACGATTATGTTTTGCTTAAGTTAAACAACACTGCCAAAAGATAAATCAACGCTGCCAGAAGGCGGTTGAATGCCTGCAATCACGCAACCTTGCGCGACGGGGCCATCTGGGAAAAGCTGGTATAAATATTTCATGCCGCCTTTTTGGTGGAATTTCTCGTCTAAAGCGTCAGTTAATTCACGGCGTTTGCCAAATTCATGTTTAGCAAAATATTCTTGCAAGCCTTTGATCGCATCCCAGTGGTCTTCACTGAGTTCTAGGCTTTGTTCTTGCGCCATTTGTTCTGCAAGTTCAGGGTTCCAATTATGTGGTGCATTATCAAAACTTGGGCGGTTTACTTGTCCCATGGTGTCCTCCGTTTGGGTGAATGAAGATACCTAATAAAATAGATACCACAAAAGCAATATACCAGACCTCCCAAAAGGAATAAAGAAAATTATTTCTTGTGTGATTTCACTCTCTTCTAACGCACAAAAAAAAGCTCGCCAGAGACGGCGAGCCTTTAAAAGCATTCATGTTATATCGCTTAAAGCGATTTTTGACAGAAGTACCAATCAGTACATTCATAGCCTTCATTCATACGTGCTTCAGCGGCATCCGCATTTGCGGGGGGTGGAACAATGACTTTATCACCCGGCTGCCAGCCTTCAGGCGTGGCAATCTTATGCTCATCAGATGTTTGCAGTGCTTTGATCACGCGTAAGAATTCTGGAATAGAGCGGCCGTTAGTCATGGGGTAATAGACCATGGCACGCAGCACACCTTTTGGATCGATGATAAACGTTGCGCGCACCGCTGAGGTATCAGCAGCACCGGGGTGAATCATGCCATAAGCCTTGGCAACGTTCATAG
>JAZGFQ010000110.1:0-3716 GCA_036479635.1 Arenicellales bacterium | reverse complement strand
GAAGTAACCTTGTTCCTTTATGCTGGTTATAACGTCTTCAGGTTTAACCTGTGCGAGCTTACTTTCTGGGTTTAAGTCTAAACGTAAAAATTGGCTTAGCTCGCCGAGCAATGATTGCAAGGCATCGGGTAATTCATCGTGCGGAACGCCTGCCTCAAGATACAAATAAGTATTGGCTTTGCGCGCGCTTTTATAAACATCACATTTAATCGTCATAGGCTGATTTTACCTTAAGCTCTAATGTCTTAGGCAAAATTAACTATGTGTATAATGTGGAACTCTATGATGGCTGTATAGTCAGAGATATTATGAAGATGAATAAAACGAAAACAAGCTTTGGCCTTAGCGTAGCGCTTTTGATTAGTTTGGCTATGTTTAGCGCCAGTATCAGCGCCAACCCTTTCTTAAAACCCAAATGGCCGAATACAGATTTTGATAAGTTTACGGTAGATATTAATGAAGTGATGTCAGGCGGGCCGCCGCGAGATGGTATTCCATCAATCGATGATCCGAAATTTGATGATGTAACTCAAGCGGCAGAATGGCTAGACCCACGCGAACCCGTCATTCGTGTGGTCATCGATAACGAGGCGCGCGCCTATCCTTTGCAGTTATTGATCTACCATGAAATTGTTAATGATCAAATCGGCGATACTCCGATCAGTGTCACCTTCTGCCCCTTGTGCAATTCCTCAGTGGTGTTTGATCGCCGCTTTGATGGCAAGATATTAGATTTCGGCACCACTGGGTTGCTGCGTAAAAGCGATATGGTGATGTATGACCGCCAAACCGAAACGTGGTGGCAGCAAATTATCGGTCGAGGGATTATTGGCGAATATGCGGGCGAGACCTTAGATCAATTTCCGTCCAGCCTGGTGAGTTTTGAGAATTTCGCTGCCGCACACCCCAATGGAAAAGTCGTAAATCGTGAAACAGGTCATAAACGACCTTATGGTCGCAACCCTTATCGGGGCTATGATGCGATTGACCAATCACCATTTTTATTTCGTGGCAAGTTAGATCCACGCTTACCGCCAATGGAGCGCGTGATGCACATCAACGCTGGGGATGAAGATAAGCTGTACCCCTTTTCTGTGATTAAAAAAGCAGGTGTGATTAATGATGATCTAGGCACAGAGGCCGTCGTGATTTTTAACCGTGCAGGTTTATTATCGGTGTTAGATGCTAGCAAAATCAATGCCTCGCGAGAAGTTCAGGCGGTGACAGCATTTAAACGTATGCTTGATGATGCAGTACTTGAATTTGAAGTAAAGGACGGTCGGTTATTTGATGTTCAAACGGGGTCCGAATGGAATACATTAGGCCAGTCAATTGCAGGAAAGCATAACGGCCGCGTGCTGGCACCAGCACAATCAGGCATTCATTTTGCATTTGCCTGGCTGGCATTTAACCCTGATGTAGCTTTATTTTCGCTTTGAGGCTTAACCTCAATAAATGCAAGCGTGATAAAATTCACGCAGGCTTTAAGCAATGTATTCCTCTTAGCGCTTTGCTTATAAAAACTACCCGATTTATCAACGTAATTTCGTTAAATCTACCGTCACCGTTTTTCCACCAAAACCATCCACTTTGTCATGCGCCCGCACGGTGACTTGATCAACATTCTCAGGAATATTTAAACCGCCTTGCCCACGCGTAAACGGTTGCTCGCCGACATGTGGGTGCCATAAGGTGCGCGTGAAATCCTCACTCGAATTCGGCTTTAATACCGTGCCATCCGCCAGCACCACATCCCAACCATCTGCGTAATCTTTCCAGCCGGTGTCTGGATGTTGAACCGTGACAGAAAAGTGCCAACTATTTTTTTGGGATTGTTTTGCACTCACTTTAATCACATCTGCATTACCCTGAGATAAAACAGGTGCAGCGATGCCTGCGAATAATATGAATATTAAAGCCTTCATTTTTCTTTCCTCATGATTGTTGCTCATTATATAGTGTGTTTTTTCATGTTAAAGTTCAGTTGATTTCTAACCTATTCACAGTTCCTTGAAACCTTTCATTCAAATTATATACACAGGCGGCACGTTGGGCATGGAACCCAGCGATCAAGGCTTAGTACCTGCCAGAAATCTTGCTCAACACTTTGAACAAGCACTCAATCAAGCACCAGACCTTAAAGCTGATCTGAGCCATGTGCAATGGTCAATCACTTCATTACCTGTTTTACTCGATAGCGCTAATATTCAACCCCAACACTGGGAAGCCTTGGCGAAGCAATGTATCGCCATAACCATCGATGAAACTAAGATCGATGGCATCGTGATTATTCATGGCACCGATACCCTCGCTTATACCGCCAGTGCCTTAGCTTATTTCTTAAGCGATATAAAACTACCCGTGATTATCACTGGCTCACAAAAACCCTTATATCAAACACAAAATAGTTTGAGTGATGCACTCGATAATTTAAGTGGCTCGCTCTTAATAGCAGGAAAAACAAAAGCAGGTGTTTATGTTTTTTTTCATGATATGCTGATGCCCGCTGCACGCGTGGTCAAAAAAGATGCGATCAGTTTTGATGGCTTTGCCACGCCTAGGCTATCTGAAAATATAACGCGCACCAAGCCTTATGCTTTAAATTGGCAAAACCAAAACAGGCCATGGGCAAGCTGTCATGTTGCCATTGTGTACATGATGCCAGGGTTTAAGCCGGCACAACTAAAAGCCATTATTGAAACCCAACCCAGCGCCATTATATTATCACTTTACGGGGCAGGCACCTTACCCGACCAAGACCCTGAGTTAATTGAAACGCTCACTTATGCGCAAGCGCAGAATATTATTCTAGTGGGTGTTTCGCAATGCTATATTGCCAAGGTCGATTTTTCCATTTATGCCGCTGGTAATATTTTGCATTCACTGGGTGTGCTGAATGGTAAAGACTTAACCCTAGAAGCCGCTTATACTAAACTGATGGTTTTACTCAGAATGGGATACACCAACGATGATATCAAACACCTTTTTATAACACCCTTAGTCGGTGAGATGTGTACATGAGCAATATAAATACCGAAACTGACCCTGAGATTGAAAAAGCCAAATTAAATTTGGAAACTGCACAAGCTGCATGGACAGATTTACAAACGCTGTTTGCACAAGGTTCCGTAATTTGGGCGGATACAAGTTTAGATTTAATTGAAGTCGCGCAAGGCATTGCACAAGATGATAGCGCACAAGTAACGGTTTGGATGGACGCAAACTTGCTGGCGCAGGTCAGCGATGATCAAGCTAAAAAGTGGTTAGCCGAAGATGCTTTTTTGTGGTCGGTGGTGGTAAGGCCTTTGGTGTTGGTGCAGGAAATTAAGGTTTGAATGAACCTAGAATATTTGGATTTTTACGAGAAGGCGAAGATGACGCGGCAATCCTAGCGCGGCACTTCGTTTAGGTCGAAGACGCGTGAAGACTATCGCACCTCGGAACGAGGTTGCTTCGTCGCTTCGCTTCTCGCAAAGACGCAGAGAGTCTTTAACGGTTAAATCTTAATAAAGAAGGTTCGTAATCTTCTGGGGCTTTGTAACCCATTAAGTTGAATACCGTCGCCGCGACATTCACTAAACCCGGTGTTTTGATGTCATCACGTAATTCATACTCGCCATCAAAATTTGTATCCACAATAATAAAAGGCACTGGGTTTAAAGTGTGCGATGTTTTCATCTGTGGGCCGTCGTCGGTTTCAAAGAATATTTCTTCTG
>JAZGFQ010000109.1:0-2198 GCA_036479635.1 Arenicellales bacterium | reverse complement strand
GAGGCTTGCGCGCGACCACTGGCGGCAAAGGGAAAATTACCTGCTTTAAAGGCAATGCCAGCCGTTTTAAGTTCAGCCTCAGTTTGGCCTATCCAGGCAATCTCTGGCTGGGTGTAAATCACCGAAGGAATGCAGTTTAAATCTAGGGCAGTAGCTTGTTTAGACGCGATGCTTTCAGCGACTAATACGCCTTCTTCAGAGCCTTTGTGCGCCAACATGGGGCCACGCACCACATCACCAATCGCCCATACACCTTTTACATTCGTTTGGCAGAATTCGTTCACGGCAATTTGTTGGCGTGCCGTCGTTTCAATGTTGCTGTCAGGGGCTAATAAGCCATCAATGTTTGCGTGCCTTCCAACCATCACCGCGACCTTATCGGCCTTAATGTGATGGGTTTCGCCTTTTAATTCATAGCTGATATCTAGGCCAGTTTTGGTTTTTTGGTAAGCATCAACCTTCGCGCCTAAGATAATCTCTAAGCCTTGCTTTTTAAATTGGCGAGCCGCTTCGCGGACTAATTGCGCTTCGACCATGGGCAGTAGTTTTTCTTGTGCTTCTAAGATAGTGACTTTCGCACTCAGCCTTGCCCAGACGCTACCTAGCTCAAGGCCGATCACGCCTGCACCAACGATAACGAGGTGCTTCGGTACGGCGATTAACGCCAAGGTGTCAGCCGAATCTAAAATCTTTTTATGGTCGAATTTAAACGCAGGTAGTTCAATCGGGCTGGAGCCCGTGGCGATGATGATATCGGTGGCCGTCAAGGTTTCGCTGATCTTGCCTGTTTTAAGGTCTAAAGCCACCACTTGCCGCGCGCCTAAAATACGGCCTTTGCCATGAATCAGCGTGACTTTATTGGCTTTGAGTAATTGGCCAATACCTGAGGTAAGTTTCTTGACCACGCCATCTTTGCGTGCTTGCATGGTTTTGATGTCAACTTTAGGCGCTTTAATATTGATGCCATGTTCGGCAAACTCATGTTGCGCTTTAGCCAATAAGCCTGAAGATTCCAACAGCGCTTTTGAAGGAATACAGCCCACATTCAAACATGTTCCACCCGGCGCAGCACTGCCATCTTTATTTGTCCAGTTATCAATACAGGCGGTTTTAAGCCCCAGTTGTGCGCAACGAATCGCCGCTACATACCCTGCGGGGCCTGCGCCAATCACGACTACATCATATTGTTTTGACATCTGAACGCCTATTTAAGATCGAGTAATAATCGTGTTGGGTCTTCGACACTGTTTTTGATCGAAACCAGAAATTGCACTGCTTCTTTGCCATCGACAATACGGTGGTCATAAGACAGCGCCAAATACATCATCGGGCGAATCACCACTTCACCATTCACCGCCATAGGGCGTTGTTGAATGGCGTGCATGCCTAAAATGGCGCTTTGTGGTGGGTTTAAGATTGGAGTAGACAGCAAAGAACCAAATACACCGCCATTGGTGATGGTAAAGGTACCGCCAATTAAGTCATCCATTTTTAAAGACCCTTCAAAGGCGCTCTTACCAAAGTTGCGAATGCCGGTTTCAATTTCAGCAAAGCTTTTAGTTTCTGCATCACGCACAATCGGCACCACTAAGCCGCGCGGTGAAGACACCGCAATACCAATATCATTATAGCTCGCTTTGATGATATCGGTGCCGTCTATATGTGCGTTAATCAACGGAAAGCGCTGTAAAGCGGCAGTGCTGGCCTTAACGAAAAAGGCCATAAACCCCAGCTTAGAATCGTGGGTTTGCTCAAATTCTTCTTTATATTTACTGCGCAGGTTCATCACTTCGCTCATATCCACTTCATTAAAAGTGGTGAGCATGGCGGTGGTTTGCTGGGCATTGACTAAACGCCGCGCAATGGTTTGGCGCATACGGCTAATCGGCTCGCGCTGGGTTTGTCTGGCATCGCTAGAGGCTGGTGTTTCAACAGACGCGGCAGAGATTGTTGGTGCTGTGCTGGTAGTTGCATTGCTTGTAGATGCGGTAGAGTCTTGTTTAGCCGTGGTTTGGGCAATGTGCGCTAAAACATCTTCTTTTAAAAGGCGGCCACTTTTACCGGTGGCGGTGATGTTTGATGCCGTCAAGCCATGTTCATTCAATAGTTTCTTGACCGCTAAACCTTGTGCGCTGGTGGCTTGATCATCTGCGTCATTGTTGCTCGCAGTAATGGGTGCTGTCACAGGCTCAGAGGTT
>JAZGFQ010000108.1:0-9736 GCA_036479635.1 Arenicellales bacterium | reverse complement strand
ACTTTAACCGACTCTGTAGCAACGTCTATTAATGCCGCTGCATGTACACGAATCACTTTTTTACCAAGGCTCGTAGACATCACTGGCCAAGGGTTAAACGCACGGATTTTATTTACAATTTCAACCGCGCTTAACGCCCAGTCTATTTGCATCTCAGCTTTATTCAACTTATGCGCGTAGCTTACGCCCTGCTCTGCTTGTATTTGAGGCTCAAGCGTACCCGCTAAAATATCAGCCAGTTTATCTTTTAACAACTCCGCCCCCGACAAACTCAATACATCATGTAAGCCACCACCTGTTTGTGTTCGGGTAATCTCTACAGTCGCGCTCGCCAATACTGGCCCTGTATCCAAGCCCCGCTCCATCTGCATTAAACACACACCACTTTGTGTATCACCCGCTTCAATCGCGCGCTGAATCGGCGCTGCACCGCGCCAACGTGGCAATAAAGAAGCATGCACATTGATGCAATTTATTTTAGGTATATCCAACACCGATTGCGGCAAGATTAAGCCATACGCCACCACCACTAATAAATCTGGCTGTAACTCAGCTAACTGTTCTCGCGCCACTTTCTTCTTAAAAGACTCAGGCTGAAAAACCGTTAAACCTGCTTCTAACGCACATTGTTTCACCGCACTTTGTTGCACTTTTTTACCGCGACCCGCTGCACGATCTGGCTGGGAATACACCCCAACAATCTCAACAGGGCTATCTATTAATGCTTGCAAACAAGGTACAGAAAAATCAGGCGTGCCTGCAAAAACGATTTTAGGTAGGTTCATTAATTATGTCTTCCAGTTGAAGGTGATACATTTCATGGCGCGTGAATTAAGCGCGTACTCACCACAACATCAATTTTCTCAGGTTGATATAAGCTTAATGCTTTTAGCTCAACAATCAATTCATCGAACGATGCATTGGTTGCGACCACTACTTTATCAAGCCCCAACACTAAACCATTTTCAATTTTCTCATTTACTTTATTTGCTTCAGCTTCATTTAGTGTAATTAAAAAACTTTTTGACTTACGATGAACCTGCCGTAACATCATGCCTTCTAAATCTGCTTGTTTATAACGCTCTCGTAAACTTGTTTTAGCTGAAAGAACAACAGGCCCATACTCTTTGCTATACGCCACAAAATCAAAATCCACATTGGGTACAAACGATAATTTTGCTTGAACATACAACGGTAAAATACCTGAACGATAAAAAACCACTGCTAATAGGCCTTCAAAAACACTACCATTCAATGATGGCGTGCTAGGCGTATATCTTGCCCATAGGCTGCTTATGAATTCAGATTCACTGAAGTAGGCCGCTGTTAAAACATCTGCATAAATATCATTAAATATATTGCCTATTTTTTCGCCTGATATAAGGTGTAAATCCTCTAGCGTCTCTTTAATGTTCATCATGAAACCTCTAAATGTGCAATGATAGCTTTCGCAACCGCTTCAATGGCAGGAATCGCGACTGAGTTTCCTAATTGTTTCATCGCCTGTGTTTCCGACACAGGGAATGCGTAGCTATCTGGAAAACCTTGCATTTTTTTTCCTTCTTTTTGAGTTAATCTTTTTATCTTTCCGCCCACCGAGTATGAGTCCCAGTTACGTCTATCCGTTATCAACGAACCTCTACCGCCCACCCGAAGCGTAAAACCCACCTCCCTTGTACACTTCTCACCCCAAACATCAGACATCGTCATTTTTAAGATTTGGGGTTCTGGGAATTCAAATTCAATATTCTTATTCTTAAACCCCACCATAAAAAGACGCGCTCGATGCTGAGGTAAGCCAAAATCAGAGGCTTTAACGATTTTATAATAAAATGAATATCCCAGCTCATCTTCAATAACACGTTTAATTGTTGCAAATGTATTCCCATCATCATGCCTTAATAAATGCCGTACATTTTCCAAGAAAAAGGCTTGCGGTTGTTTAGCCTTAATGAGCCGAACAATATCAAAAAATAAAGTGCCTCTGGTTTCATTAAACCCTTTTTTAAACCCTGCTTGAGAAAAGGGCTGACATGGAAAGCCTGCGCATAAAACATCAAAATCAGGCACTGCATTTTCATCCACTTCAGTAATATCACCTGAAAAATTATTCGCTCGAAACAAGGCAGGAGACAACTCTCCCATATTAAGTTGATAGGTTTTTCTGGCTGCAGCATCCCATTCTGAAGCAAATACGCATCGCCCACCTAAATGATGCAAGGCAATATGAAAGCCGCCTATCCCTGCAAATAAATCTATGAAATCAAACTTATGCTGATGGTTTGCTTCATAGTCTTCAGCCACGGCTTCATCTATTGCCTCAGCTAAAATATCTAATTGCATCTCATTACCTATCATCAAACTGCGTTAGAACGCGCCTCTTTCAATAACTTTTTACGAATTCGGTCTTGTTTTAAGCGCGATAGATAATCAACAAACACCTTGCCATCAAGATGATCGATTTCATGTTGTATGCATACCGCTAATAATTCATCCGCATCAAACTCGAAACGTTCGCCGTTTACATTTTGTGCGCTGACCGTCACGCGCTCAGCACGTTCGACATCTTCATAAATATCAGGCACAGATAAACAGCCTTCTTGCGTGGCGACCGTACCTTCTTTTTGAGTGATTTCAGGGTTAACCAACACCACTAAATCTTTTTTGTTTTCAGATAAGTCCATCACCACCACACGCAGCGGCACATTTACCTGTACAGCCGCTAAGCCGATACCCGGCGCATCGTACATGGTTTCAGCCATATCTTGCGTAAGCGTAGCTAATTCGGGGTTAAAATCCGTGACAGGCTTGGCGACTTGGCGCAAGCGTTTATCTGGATACGTTAATATTTTAAGTTTTGCCATTTTCTCACTGTATTTGCTTTGATTCGATTGTATCATCATGCACGTATTTTTAATATTTGGCTCATCACTCAAATCTTCATGCCCACTCCAACCCTAACAGACCAAACCATTCGCTTTAAGGCCGCCTTTCTGGCGCCTAAGTATTGGCCAACATGGCTGTTATTTGGCTTAATTGGGCTGAGCGCAAGCTTACCTCGTCCAATTTCAATCAAGATCGGTGATGCTATCGGCGTTTTATATCGAAAAATAAACCACAAGCGCCGCCGTATAGTTGATATTAACCTTAAGCTTTGTTTTCCTGAATTAGATGCGCAACAACTTAATGCTTTAGCCAAAGATCATTTCCGTTTTTATGGCCGCAGCGTAATTGATTTAGGCCTAACGTGGTGGGCCTCTAAAAAGCGCTTAGCGCGACTAATACATTTTAAGAATGAACATTATTATTTAGACACCTTAAAACAACACAACGTTATTTTGCTACTACCTCACATGACAGGCTTAGATTGCGGTGCGGGTTATTCCGCTATTTTGCATCCGTCCATCACCATGATGAAGTTACAAAAAAATGAACTGGTAAATTGGCGATTATGGAAAGGCCGCACGCGCTTAAAGCCCACGCGCGTTATCATGCGCGACCAAGGTCTGCGGCCTTTAATTCGCGCGGCTAAAAATGGCACAACTTGCTACTATATGCCCGATGAAGATTTCGGCACCAGCAAGCTCACCACCTTTGCGCCTTTTTTTAGTATTCAAACTTCAACCCTGACCACCTTGTCGGCCATGGCGAAAATGGCTAAGGCTAAAGTCGTGCCTATTTATCCCATCATGCTGGAGAATGGTCATTATGAAGTGAGCTTTGATAAACCCTTAGACAGTTTCCCGAGTGATGATGCCTTGGTCGATGCCACGCGTGTGAATCAAGCGGTGGAAAAATGTATCATGCGCGCACCAGCACAATATATGTGGACACTGCAATGGTTTAAAACACGGCCCGAAGGCGAAGCTTCACCTTACGCACCCAAAGCATGAATATACTCGTTATCAAGCAAACCTCTTTGGGTGATGCCTTGCACGCTACGCCCCATTTACGCGCGATAAAAGCTAAATATCCTGATGCACACCTTACCGTTTTAACTGCCAGTAACAGTGCTGAGATATATCAACATAACCCGCATATTGATCGCTTGGTTTTATTCGATTATCCACAGTTTAAACAAAACGGCTTCGCTCAAGCGGGCCGTTCAATTAAGCTCATTAAACATACGTTAGGTGAACTTAAAACGCGCAAATATGACCTCGCTTTTGATTTACAAGGCTTAGCGCGCTCGGTGATATTTTTATACTTAACCAAAGCAAAGCAAAAATTCGCCAAAGGCCGCTGGCTGGGCTTAAAAGGATTTCGTAACAAGCAGCTACACGCGATTGATGAGATGAGCCAAGTGTTAGCGGTTGCGAATATTCCTGTTGCAAATCAAGGCATGGAATTTGGCTTAGCACCTAACACTCAGGCAGCGCTGAAACTAAAATTATCTGCGCTTAAAGTAAAGCCGCCTTATATTGTGATCAGTCCATTTACGCGCTGGGCATCTAAAAACTGGCCCTTAGAACACTTCATGCAAACAGCGAAAAGATTATGCGAAACGCATACCGTATTAATCACAGGCACCGCGCAAGATAAAACCTTAATTGAACCGGTTTTGCCAACACCATCTCAGCCAAATAGCGTTTTGAACGTAGCAGGGGCGTTTTCTTTAGCAGAGCTAGCTTGTTTGATGTCGGATGCAGCTTTGGTCATCAGTGGCGATAGCTTTCCAATGCATTTAGCCACGGCGGTTAACGCGCCACTCATTACTTTATTCGGCCCCACTGACGAGAACAAAACAGGGCCACGCTCAGAGAACAGCGCAGTATTACGGCCTCAAGATTGCCAGCGTTGTGCCAAACCTAATTGCCCAAAGGCTTGCTTAAATCAAATCTCAGTAGAGACAGTTATCAAGCAAACTGAAATTATTCTGAATTAATCTTAAGGCAGCTTTAACTACTGCTTAGCCGCGTTCAATGTGCCCGTTAATGTTGCATTGCGCTTAATTAATGCTAACTTACATTCTGCATCACCCTTCACTGGGCCTGAGACTAATTTATTATTCACCGTTGCTTTAATTAAAACGTCACCCGTGCATTTAATGCCGTTTTTGGCATGCGTCAACGCCATATTAATACTGATTTGATTGCCGCTGATAACACCGCCGACGGTTTCACCTTTGATGGTCATCGATACCGTTCCATTCGCATTGATCGTCAAACTTGTGGCTAAATCATCCGTACCGCTTAAATCATCACCTTTATATTCCAACGCCATATTGCCTTTATAAAGCCCTGCAAACTGAGCAGACGTTGCCCCGCCATCGCTGACTGAAGAGCCGCCTTTGGTTTCAGAAATACCCTCATCATCTTTGCAGGCAACCAGCGCAAAAGGTAAAAGGCAGGCAAACGCAACACAACGAAAATTTTTAATGTTCATAATAATGTTTTTATTTTTTTAGAAAAAGGAGGTAAGAAACGGGCTATTGATTTTCCGTTATATTGATGGGATAACCATGCTCGCGCAAGGCATCTTCAATTTTATTTCTGTTAAAGCCATTTACGACGCTATCACCCACCGTTAACGAGGGCACCCGCACCGAGCCTGCGGCTTTAATCAACTTTTTCTGCGCGTCTGGGTTATCTTCGACATCTAGTTGCGTATACGGCACGCGATATAAATCTAACACTGTGCGCACTAAATCACAGCTGTCGCATTTAGGGGCTATGTATAATGTTACTGGGCTTTTTAATGCCGCCTTTTCACGACCAACATCTGCGTTTCTTTGCGTATTCGTGCCGCTCTCAGAAAAAGATTTTTCTTCAAATTTCTGGCCTTTTTGAGGCGGTTGATCTTGATATGAAACATTACCCTCTGCATCAACCCATTTATATAATTTTACAGCATGCGCAGCATTGCTAAGCAAAGCACTGAAAAGAATTAAAACAATGATAGATTTCATGTCTAAAGAAAGTTTCATGGCGAATTTCATGGCGGTTTTTATTCCAGCGTTCATTGGTTGGGCGCTCATCTAGCAAACATTAACGCTGTGACTATATCAGACCTGACTGTATCAACAAGGCCTTAACCTCAGGTTTACGCCCTCGAAAACGCTCGAACAATACCATCGGTGATTCACTGCCACCTTTCTCTAGAATATGATGCAAGAAATCTTGCCCTGTTTGCGCATTAAAAATACCTTCTTCTTCAAAGCGGCTAAACGCATCGGCAGATAACACCTCTGCCCATTTGTAACTGTAATACCCTGCCGCATAACCGCCTGCAAAAATATGTGAAAAGCCGTGTGCGAAGCGGTTAAAGCTAGGCGCAGGAATCACCGCCACCTCTTCGCGTACCTGATTTAACACCGCTTGAATATCAATGTTTTTATCGGTGCTTTGGTGCATGCGTAAATCGAATAAGGAAAACTCAATTTGGCGTAACATTTGCATTGCCGCCTGAAAGTTTTTAGAGGCGAGTCTTTTTTGTAGTAATTCATCTGGGATCGCTTCACCTGTTTCAACGTGGCCAGAAATAAAATCCAAGGCTTCGCGCTGCCAGCACCAATTTTCTAAAAACTGGCTGGGTAATTCCACCGCATCCCACGGCACACCACTGATGCCCGCCACACTGCTCACGTCCACTTGCGTCAACATATGATGCAAGCCATGCCCGAACTCATGAAATAAAGTAACCACATCATCATGGCGTAATAATGACGGTTGATCGCCCACAGGTTTGGCAAAATTACAGGTTAAAAATGCGATGGGGTTTTGTAGCTTGCCTTCGGTTTTACGGCGGTTGGTGCAATCTGCCATCCATGCGCCGCCTTGTTTATGCTCACGTGCGTATAAATCTAAATAAAACCAGCCGCGGCGCTTGTCATCTGCATCTCTGATCTCAAAAAACTGCACGTCCTCATGCCAAGTCTCAGGGCGCTTGGCATCGATGACTTGCATTCCAAACACACGTTTAACCACTTCAAATAAACCTTCTAAGGCTTTATTCAATGGAAAATAAGGTTTTAAGTCTTCTTCTGAAAAATCAAAAGTTGCTTGTTTTAATTTTTCTGCGTAATAGCCTGCATCCCAAGCCTCTAACTTTTCATTGGCCGCCCCATCTGACAAATTGGCGGCAAAATCTTGTAAGGTTTGCCATTCTACTTGAGCAGCGGCTTTACTACGCTTCGCCAAATCTAATAAGAAGCTTTCCACCTCTGCAACCGAATCGGCCATTTTGGTTTGCAAGGAATAATCTGCATAGCTGCTCATGCCCAGCAGCACTGCTTTTTCTTGCCGCAACTTGATGATGTCATGCATGGTTTCGGTGTTATCCCATTGCCCTCGATTTGGGCCTTGGTCGCTGGCGCGCGTGACGAAAGCCGTATACATTTTCTCGCGTAAATCGCGGTCATCTGCATACGTCATCAACGGAATATACGACGGCGCTTGTAAGGTGAATCGCCAGCCTTTTTCGCCTGCTTCTTGCGCATTTTGCTTGGCGGCTTCAATGACTTGCTCAGGCAAACCTGCCAACTGCGCTTTATCGCTTATCAATAACGCCCAGCCTTGTGTTGCGTCTAAAACATTTTGCTCATATTGATGGCTGAGTTTCGCCAGCTCAGCGCTGATCTCGGTATAGCGTTGTTTATCTTGCTCATTTAGCGCAACCCCTGATAATTCAAAATCACGGATTTCATTTCCAATGGTCTGGCGCTGCGCCACCGGCCATTTAGAAAATTCAGGCGAACCTGCCAAACTTTTAAATTTAGAATACAAGGCATGATTTTGGCCGACTTCACTCGAATACGCCGACAACAACGGCAAAGCCTTTTCCACTTCATCACGCCAAGCGTCTGAATCACGCACGCTACTGATATATGAGACAGGTGACCAAACTTGTTCAATTTTCTCGTTCAAGGTTTCCATCGGTTCAATGAAATTTGACCAATTCGGTGCCAGCGATGACCGACATAACGCATCAATCTCAACACGGTTTTCATTCAACACTTGCTCCAAAGCAGGCACAGCATGTTCTGGGTTTATTTTTTCAAATAACGGGAAGGTTTCGGTGCTTAGTAGTGGATTTGACATACAAGTTTAGGGTTATGTAGATATCATCATAATATGCGTTCTCTTGCGTGCATTACAAGCGCGCTCTATCAAGCCCTCTTTTTATTAAATAGACGTGAAACCATGCCGCTATTTACGCTGGTTCAAATGGCTTTGAGAACGTAAACGCTTGTGCGCTAGGCCCATGTTGTTGCAAATATTCCAGCCTATCTTTGGCTTCGTCTACGCTGGGAATATGCCCCGCTGGCACCCACCATAAGGCTTGGTGCATTTTTACCGTTTTACTAAACCACGCATCTCTGTCTTGAATCAGCTCAACATGCAGCGAGCGATAAACATAGTTTTTGAGCGATTCAATGTCTGCCCAAACGCTCATATTCACCAATAAATTCGGATCATCAAACGCCTGGATTGAAGTCGCGTCGCCTGCATCCGTTTGCAGGCGCCAAACAAAACCAGGCGCGGCATCGGCCAAGGCGTTAATGTCATCTAGCCGATCAGCAAAACCTTTCATTACGACCGAATCCATCGAACCCTTAGCCTGTGCAATATTCACTTGTGCTAAATGAAACGCCATTACTCAGCCCCTTTAAGCGGCGCATATTCCTCAGGCTTTTTCTTAACCGCCATTAAATGTTCAGCCGCCTCCGCGCCCATATGCGCATTACCGCGCTTTTTGGCTAATTGCATTTGCTTCTCACGCTCAGCAAAGGCTGATTTTTGGGCTTTGGTATGTTGATCGAAACAATGTGGGCAACTGGTGCCTTGGGTGAAATGCTCGCTCAGTTTATCTTGTTTGGTAATCGGCATTCTGCACGCGTGACATTGATCATATTGCCCACGTTCTAGCTGATGGTTCACCGTCACCCGCTCATCAAATACAAAACATTCGCCCTGCCATTTGGTCTGGGCTTCATCCATATCTTCAAGATATTGCAACACGCCGCCTTTTAGATGAAACACGTTTTCATAGCCTTGTTCTTTTAAATAGGCGGTGGATTTCTCGCAACGTATGCCACCGGTGCAAAACATAGCGATTTTTTGCTGTTTATCACCCACCAAGGTTTTCTCTAAATACGCGGGGAATTCTCGAAAATTAGTGGTATTAGGATTCACTGCCGTATCAAAAGAGCCGACTTGAAACTCATAATCATTACGGCAATCAATCAGCAATAATTCAGGGTCGTCTAATAAATCGTTCCATTGTTGCGCATCTAGATAGGTGCCAACCGTGTGGTTAGGGTCAATGCCCGCTACGCCCATAGTCACGATCTCTTTTTTGAGCTTTACTTTGCAACGCTTAAACGGCATCTCATTGGTATAAGATATTTTCGTGCCAATGCCATCAAAACGTTTGTCTTGTTCTAGCCATGCCAGCAAAGCTTTAACATCATCAGGCAAGCCCGCAATGGTGCCATTGATGCCTTCTTCGGCGAGTAATAAGGTGCCGCGAACATTGAGCTCGCTCATTTTCTGGTGGAGGGGCGTGCGAAGTGCAGCGTAATCTGGCAAGCTGACAAATTGATACATCGCACAAACTTGGATATTTGGCATGGTGTTTTCCTATGGCTAACTGGAACGTAAATCCAGCGCGTTAATGTGAGGCTTGATTATACCACCTTCACTGCATTTTTAACGACTATGGCAATCCATCGTGTGGTCATTGACCATGCCACAGGCCTGCATATACGCATAACAAATAGTACTACCAACAAACT
>JAZGFQ010000107.1:0-14636 GCA_036479635.1 Arenicellales bacterium | reverse complement strand
CGCCCGGGATATTGCTTGCCCCAGTCATGCAGCATTTGTTTGATTTTCTGGCGCTGTAAGCCATCTTGAGAGCCGCATAAGGTGCAAGGAATAATCGGATAAGCGCGTTGTACCGCAAAAGTTTCGATATCCGCTTCTTTGCAATAAGCCATTGGGCGAATCACAATATTACGCCCATCATCGCTTTTAAGCTTAGGCGGCATGGCTTTAATTTTACCGCCATGAAACATATTTAAAAATAAGGTTTCGATCATGTCGTCACGATGGTGGCCTAAAGCGATTTTATTCAAGCCGTGTTCATGGGCAAAGTTATATAAGATACCACGGCGCAAACGAGAACATAAGCTGCACATGGTTTTTCCTGGGGCGATTTTATCCGTTACAATACTGTAAGTGTCTTGCTCGATAATATGATATTCAATGCCAAGGCTTTGCAAATAATCAGGTAAAACGTGCTCTGGGAAACCAGGTTGCTTTTGATCAAGATTCACGGCAATTAAATCGAAATGAATCGGCGCACGTTTACGCAATGCCAGCAAAATATCGAGCATAGCGTAAGAGTCTTTGCCACCAGATAAGCACACCATGATGCGATCTTTATCTTGAATCATGGCATAATCTTCAATCGCTTGCCCAACTTGCCGTTGCAAGCGTTTTTGACGCTTATCGTTTTCCAGCTTATCTTTTGCCGCTGGCTTGACGGGCGCGTTCACTAAGCAGGTGTTTGAATTTAACAAAAGGTTTATATGATCATTTTTTCCAGAATAGAGAGTTTAATTCTTTAGTGCGCTTTTTGCTCACTCTTTTGTGGTCTATCGTCTCGCTATTGGTGCTTGCGCTGGTGGTCGTCACCGTTTTGCTGACGGTATTCAACGATGAAGTTGAAGCTAAATTAGTCGAAAAAATAGAATTAAATACAGGCCGAAATGTAGAGATTCAAGGCGGCTTTGGGTTTCGCTTTAACCCTAGGCCCACCTTTTTCGCCAAAGACATCAAAATGGCCAATGCTGACTGGGCAAGCAGGCCTTGGATGCTGGAGATTGATAGCTTAGAAGCGAGTTTATCGTTAAGCGGTTTATTGCACGGTGAAGTGCAGTTATCACAAGTTTACGCGCAAAAGCCTAAAATATGGGTTGAAAAGAACGCAGCCCTTGCCACTCAAAACTGGGCATTCGGCAAGCCGCGTGAGCCTAAAGTATTCAAGCGTTTGGCTGATCACTTGCGCATTTATTCTGCCCGTGTTGACAACGCTGAAATTAGGCTTGATTTAGGTCAGAAAAAGACTTTTATTGAATTATCTCGGATTGAAGGCAATACCCACTATTTCAATCAATCGATCGATTTAATCGCCACAGGGGAAATGAACGGCGAATTACTCACCATTGAAGCGCAACTCAGCACTTTAAAAAATATGCTGCTACGCGAGCCGACAAACATTGAATTTAAGGCTAACTTTGGCAGCAACACGCTCACTGGGCAGGGCGAAATTCAAGACTTAATGCGTTGGCAAGGACATGATATCAAGCTCAGCATGGAGACGCCTTCCTTAGATGCTTTACAAGCATGGGCGAGCAATAAACTCATGCAAACCCCGAAAATTAAAGCCACGGCGCGCTTTATTCAAACTAAAAAATGGCCGAGCGCTCGATTTGAGAAAATCAACATCACCAGCCAAGCCTTAGCAGGAGAAACCATGCTAAAAGGGCGTGTGGCGCGCTTACAAGGCTGGCAGGGAATTGATCTATCAGGCGAAGCGCATTACCCCTTAGCTGAGATTATCCGCTGGAAGGGGAAAGAAAGCAGCACCGATGCTATGATTGATGCACGGTTTTCATTAATAGGCGATAAAGCAGATTCACTCGCGCTAGAGATTCAATCTGCCATTTTAAGTGGTAAAGGTCTTCAGATGGAAGGCAAGGGGCGCATTGCGCATATTCTGCTCGCCGAGACCGAAGGAATTCCCTTTACAGTGCATCTTGAATCTTTAGCACAACTCAATTCAATGAATAATAAGCGTTTCTTTAATACGGGCGCGATTGACGGTAAGTTCATGTTAAAGAAAAAAGACAGCTCTTTAGCATTAGATGAAATACAAATAAGCACATTTAAGCAAAGGTTAAAGCTGTCTGGTGAACTCGATAAACTTCCGAACGCGCAAATCGGACGCTTTGATCTAAGCGCGAACTTAGTCGCTGAGGATATAGCACTCATTAACCGCCTCAATACTTTGAAGCTACCTGTATTTGAAAGCACCGTGCTATCTGGCAAGGTGATCAGTCAAAAAGCACACATAGAACTGCCTGTTTTTTCAGCATCTCAAAGCACGAAAGGGTTAACGCTCAGCGCAAAAGGCAGCATAACAGAACTTAAAACGTTAAATATAAACCGAGCTAAATTAATATTGAAGTCTAATTCTGTAGATGATATTAACCAGCAGTTCGAGATGAATTTACCGGCTTTAGGTAAAGTCGAATTATCTGGAAACCTAGAAGGCGATATTAAAAATAAGTTTAAAATCAATAAAATAGAAGGCTTTATTAATAATTCAGATCAATTTTTTTCTATTCATAATGGTCGTTTAAATGCACTGGGAGAAGATTTAAAATCAGCCTTCGATATTGGCGTTGATATTCGTTCACTCAATAATTTACCCGCTTTATTAAAATCAGATATTAATATTTCAGGCAAATTAAAAGGTAAGGGTAGTGCGCAATTAACGTCTGAAAACTTAAAGGATTGGTCATTAAGCGACATTAAGGTATCGGTGGCAGGTGATAATCAGGGCAAGATATTGGGCAGTGTAAAACATTTCCCTGCTTCACCTGAATACGCTTTAGTAGCAGACTTAAAACGAATCTCCACGAAAAACCTGCCTAAGAATAAGTTTATTGACGATTTAAAGCCTGAAAATATCAGCGCTTATGCTGAGTTAAATAAAACCGCGGATGCAGCACACTTTAGCCTGAATAATATAGATGGCCAATTTACGCTTGCCACAGGTGAAGCATCTATTAATATCGCAGGGCAGGTGAATAACATCAACCAACTCAAGGGCTTAGATGTATCATTTGGCTTGAGCTCTACTGATTTAGATTCCATTCCTTATCTACAAAACCTACCCTTTAAAGAGAATATTAGTGGTTTATTGAGCGTAAATTTGAAAGGTGAACCTAAGCAACTTGAGGTTAATATTCTTAAATCACGTATTGGCGAGAGCGATATCCAAGGGCAATTAAACCTTGTTCAAGCAAATGGAGAGAATGCTAAACCACGTTTAACGGGTGGTCTGGTTTCCAATAATTTGGATGTATTAGCCTTAATCAAAAAACAAAAACGCACGCGCTTATTTTCTGAAAGTAAGATCGATTTAAAGGCTTTAAATGATATTGACATCAAGGTTTCACTCGATGCAAAACGCTTTAACGGTGTGATCATGCAGCTTGCAGACACCCACATAGATCTAATCATTGAAAATGGCGTCTTAAATATGCCCGATATGCAAGGCAGGGCGGGCGCTGGAAACATGGCGATGTGGCTGACCATCGATGCGCGACAACAGCCTTATAATATCGTTGTTACCTTAAAAGGAGATGAAATCAAGCCTGATCACTTAAATTTATTCGGCCAATCTCAGCTCATCAAAGGTGGCACGATCGACGCTGACATTGGTTTAGCAGGTTCAGGAGATAGCATGGCAAGTTTCATGGATCATGCCTTTGGTAAGATACAGTTACAATTTCACGATACCTCGCTTAAAAATCAAAATTTAGAATTATTTGGCTCAGACTTACTACTAGGCGTTTTAGGTGTGATTAACCCGCTTAAATCCGATGAAAATAATGATTATTTACCAATTGAGTGTGGTGTGATTCATTTTCCGGTGGTCAATGGTGATGCAGTAGCTTCACAAGGCATCGCCATTAAAACTGATAAAGTAACGGTACTGGGCGGTGGCGCGATTGATCTGGGTTCTGAAGAACTAGAGTTATTGATAAAACCAAAAGCACGCAAAGGTTTAGGCATTAGTTTTGGCACGAGTTTAAATCTTGCAAAAGTTTCAGGTAGTTTTGCTAAACCTAAGTTCTCTGCTAATAGTAATGCTTTATTGCAAACGACTGCAGCAATCGGTGCGGCGATTGCCTCGGGCGGCTGGACACTCCTTGCGCAAGGCTTACTGGATCGTACCAAAGCTAACTCAGATGTTTGTAATCAAACCTTACTAAAGCCCAACACAAAATTCCTGCAGTTTTCAGTGAACCCATTTGAGGAAGAGCGGTCTTCTGATCAGTAAGATTTACATATTCAATAACTGCGCATAATGTATATTATGTAAAGTTAAGCCTAAAGCAAGTTCGCGAATGATCGGCTATCAAGGAACTAATAACTCTGGTATAACTACGTCAAACAACACTTTTAGACTTGGGTCTATCGTAGATTCGGTTTTTTCCTGATTTTCAGCGATGATGCTTGTTTGAGCATGTACTGGTAAAACCGCTGTCTGTATCACCGGTTTAAGCCACATGCCTGACGTGGCTGAACCAACAACAACGGATTGAGCGAATCTACGGCGTTTCATGTTTCGATCATGAACTTAGAATAATTATGTTGAAACTTGATGCAGCACTAAACCATCTTTTTTTTGTAGCCAGCCTAGGTCTTTAGGCGATAACTGCAACCTCAGTTGGGCTGTGCCCGTGTCATCAAAGGTTTCACTGATGACCTCGCATCGGTCACGAATACGCGAACGTAAGCGTTCTTGGCTCACATCTAGGCTTAAATCATAAATGCCGTGATCTTTGATTAAAAGGTCATGTAAGGTCTCATTTAATAAGTCTAAGCCCCAATTCTTTTGCGCAGATAAAAAGACAGCCCTGCCTTGCTCATCATTAACCACCGCTGGTTTCTCATCGATCAAATCAATTTTATTATATACATGGATGAGCGGAATATTTTCTGCGCCAATCTCTTTTAAAACTAAATTCACTTCATCGATATGGCTGCGATACTCTGGGTTTGAGCGGTCAATAATGTGTAACAAAATCGATGAATTTTTGACCTCTTCAAGCGTTGAATGAAAGGCCGCCACTAAAGTGTGTGGTAAATCTTGGATAAACCCGACCGTATCAGATAACACAATATCACCAAAATGCTTAATCTTTAAGCGGCGCATGGTTGGGTCTAAGGTGGCGAATAACTGATCCGCCACATAAATAGATTCATCCACCAAACGATTAAACAGTGTGGATTTTCCCGCATTGGTATAGCCGACTAGTGTCACGACAGGCACTGGTACCTTATCGCGTGAACGTCGGCGTAACTTTCTTTGTTTTTCAACTCCTTCTAGCCGTTTTGTTAAGCTACGAATGCGTTTTGAAATTAAACGTCTATCGGTTTCTAATTGGGTTTCACCTGGGCCGCGTAAACCGATACCGCCCTTTTGTCGTTCTAAGTGAGACCACCCTCTGACTAAGCGCGTAGAAAGATGTTTTAGCTGAGCGAGTTCAACTTGCAACTTGCCTTCATGGGATTGTGCACGCTGCGCAAAGATATCGAGAATTAGGCGCGTGCGGTCTAATACACGACATTCGAGTTCTTTTTCTAAGTTACGCTCTTGAACAGGGGTAATGGCATGATTAACAATCACAACGCTGACATCATTTTCAGCAATTAGCCCTTTGAGTTCTTCAATTTTTCCTTTGCCAATGAATGTGGCAGGATCGGGTTTAGGCCGCGTAGCGGTTAATATACCCACCACTTTTGCGCCTGCAGACTCTGCTAATAAGCAGGTCTCAGACACATCAAGTGGATTTTCGAGTTTATGATAGGTTTGATCAAGAATGATGGCGCTATCTATAATGCTAGAGGCAGCGCGATCACTTAATGATGCAGATTCAACAGACTGGAACAGACGCTACCCTCTTAAGCTATAAAGCCTTGAGTATTTAGACGTTATGTACATCACCCATCTCGTCCTCGTCGCTGTCATCCATCGGTAAACTGACAGATTTAGCGGGTACAATCGTAGAAATGGCGTGCTTGTAGATCATCTGATTGACGCTATTTTTTAGTAAGATAACGAATTGATCGTATGAATCAATTTGCCCTTGAAGCTTAATGCCGTTAACTAGAAAGATTGAGACAGGGATATGCTCTTTTCTTAGAATATTCAAGAAAGGGTCTTGTACGGGTGCTCCTTTTGCTTGTGCCATGATGACTCCAAATTGGTTGTTATATTTATAATGTCGATTTATTGAATCATATCAGCCGTTCGTTGAATCATCAATGAACAGAGATCAAGAATATGCAATAAACCTATTAGGCGAGACCTAAGATAACACAAAAACATGAAGCGAGTATAAAAAACGCAGAGTGATATAAACACCGCGTGATTCAGAAGTGGTTTTGAGCGTTTTCAGAATAAAAATTCGGAGAGAAGGCGGATTATCTCCCTTTCAACAGACACCCCAGTCTAAACGTTAAGGAAGCCAATCATGTCGCCTTCTCTCCAAAACAGTCTTAGGAGAGGATCCTAATGCGCGCAGTATAAGCCCTTTTATTCTTCAAAACAACCGCTTGTCTATTTTTATTACCGTTTAATTTTCTATTGCACCATGTTGGGCTGATTTTTTATTTTCGTGATAAACAGCACATTAATATTGAAAATATCTAACTACACTCACGCCTCTCTCAACACTGTCTATTTTTATGAAACGATACCAAGCACAAGCTGGCACCAGCTTAATTGAACTGCTATCCACCCTTAGCATTGTTGCTATTTTAAGCATGCTTGCTACACCTTCTGTAATGGCTCTGATGAATAACAGCAGCGTGGTCAGTACACAACAGTTGTTACTACAAGATATCCGTTTATTACGCAGTGAATCAGCCATGCGTCACACGCAAAGTTATCTGTGCGCGCTCGATGAAAAGGGTAAATGTGCAAGACGCGCTAATTGGAATCGCGGGTGGATGGGCTTTGCGGACAATAACCAAAGCAAGCATTTTGATGCCGGCGATGACATCATTGTGAAATATCATAATCTGCCTGCTGTAGGCATCGATATTATTTTGCACACGCGTTGGAAGAACCTCAAGTTTAATACCTTAGGTGTATTACGCAGCAGCGGCCATTTCCGCTTATGTGATAAGCGCAATTCAGTCAAACGCAATATTAAACTGGTTCGGATGAATATGCAGGGGCGTGCCTATCTTGATGAATCGAAACTGGAATGTCGCTAGAGCCTGCTTAAACCGAAAACCTTTTCTTCGAGCTCCGCCGCTTTGATGGTTTTGATCGGCTCAGCCATGATGAGTTTTATCTTGCGGCGCCTCAATAATAAAACATCACTCAGGCTAGCGCGTGGTTCGGCCACACGCGAAAGACGGCTGCCCTGCATGCCTTGAATATAAAACGGGATGATATTTACATCGGTATTTCTAATGGATAATTCAAAACCTGCTTTAAATTGATTTAATTCACCGTCTTCGCTGATACGCCCTTCTGGAAATAAGCAAATCACATCGCCATTTTTAAGCGCGTTTTGGATTTGCTTAATCGCTTCTTTACTGCGCTTAGGCGAGATAGGAATCGTGTTAATGTGTTTCAGCAAGCCGTGCAATAACCAATGATCATAAAATTCTTTATCGATTACAAACCGAATGGGCCGCGGCACCGCCAATTGCACCAAGGCCCAGTCTATCCAGCTGATATGATTCCCCAGCAATAACACGGCACCCTGCTCTGGAAAAGCGGCAATGCCCTGTTGTTTAGCTTGTGGTGTGATTTTATAGCGTAAGTGGAATAAGCCCCCAAACACGAATTGCATGAAATCTCTAAAGCCGTGGCGCAGATAAAATAAGCTGGCAACGGCCGCAAGCACCGCGATTAAGTAAAACAGCCATACGCTGTTAAACCCACCCAGCGCGCTTAAAATGGTTAAACCCAGAAAACTCAGCATACTGATATTTTGCATCCAATTATTCGACGCCAGGATAGTGCCGACTTGCTCAGGCTTAGCAAAGGATTGAATAATCGCGTTCAGCGGCACCATAAAGAATGCGCCAAAAAACCCGACCCCAAAAAAACACATCGCTAAGCCTATTTTGGCATCGATGAATGGAATGATGGCTAGGCTTAAGGCCACGCCCACCGCGCCCGTAGGAATCAACTGCATTCGCAGCGCATTTATGGCAGATGGGTGATCAAGTATTCGTTTAGAAAAGCGTGCTACCATGGATGACCCCATGAAAATACCTAAGCCTGAACAGGCTAAAATAGCTTGAATAATCGCGGTATTGTTCTCTAAAAGGTGTTGCTTCGCGTAAGCTGGAAAGGCGGCTAACACCATCTGAGACAAGCCCCAAAACACACTTAAGCCGAGGATAGAGTAGAAAACCCTAGGCGTTGACGTCACACTTTTAATCTGCGTACTCAGGCTGCGTCCAGAGAAATAATTTTGCCACTGAAAACTCAGTGGCTTGCTTTTAGATTGACTACGTATATGCGGCAAACGATACGCCATGAGCAACTCAAAAAGCGTACTGACGACTAATATCCAGCCCAGCGGTGCGATGGCTAGAATAATATTCGATTTGGTGTAAGCGCCTATCTCTAAGCCATTTTTCTTGAGCATCCATTCAAACAGCACTGAGAAAATCAAGGTGCCCGATAAAATCGCTACGATGGTCGCCACTGAAACCTTTGCATTGGCGGTGACTAAGGCTTTCTCGCCCATTAATTGTTTGATGTAGCCATATTTCGCAGGTGAGTAAATCGCGCTTTGTATCGCTAGCACTAAGGTCATCACAAAGGCTTGTTGATACCAACCTTGGTAATAGAAATAAGTGATCAGCAAGCTACACGCGAACGCAACCCAAGCGCTAATGCGCATGACTCTCACCAAGGCAAAGCGGTTTGAAAAATATGCCGCAGGTGTGAACAGTAAAACATAGGGGAGCAAAATCAAGCTATTGACCACCGCAATCAAGATGATTTGCTGCTGGCCATCGTAAACTTTAAACACGGTATTTTGAATAATTATTTTATGGCCTAAATCTACAAAACTGTTTAAAAACAGCATAATAAGAAAACACATGAAAGTAGATTGTGGCTTAACCTTAGAGGTATTCATAGCTTTAGCCGCGCGGATGATGCTGTTGGTGAATGTCTTGCAGCCTTGCCGTAGCGACGTGTGTATAAATTTGAGTGGTGGATAAATCCGAATGACCGAGCAACATTTGTAAAGTGCGTAAATCAGCACCATGGTTCAATAAATGTGTGGCAAAGGCATGACGTAAAGTATGCGGTGATACCTCAGAGCGGATATCTGCTTTCAATGCATATTTTTTAATAATTTGCCAGAATGCTTGGCGCGTCATACCTTTTCCGCGTGAGCTTAAAAATAAGTGCGAGCTAGGCGCGGCTTTACTTAAATCTTGTCTGGCGGTTTGCATATAACGCACTAAATCATCGGCGGCTTGTTCGCCTACTGGTACTAAGCGCTCTTTATTGCCCTTGCCTAATACTTTAATCACGCCTACGCGTAAATCAACCTGGCCTAATAGTAGACCAATCAACTCACTCACGCGCAAGCCTGAGGCATACATCAACTCCAGCATAGCTTTATCGCGTAGGCCATAGGTTGTGTCTACATCAGGCGCTTCAAGTAAACGTTCTATTTCAGCTTCTGTGAGGGATGTCGGTATTGTTTTTGTCAGTTTGGGTGATTTTATTTGTACGCTTGGGTCGCTCGTTCGAAGTTTTTCACGTAACAACCAGCGATAAAAACGCCTTAAGCTGGATAAACACCGCGCACTTGTACTCGCTGAGACTTGTTTATGACGCAATGTTAGATATTCGCTTAGTGCTTGTTGGTTAGCTTGTAATAGAGTATCTTTTTGGATGCGTTGGTAAGCAGCAAACTGTTTGAGATCTGCGCCATATGCCGCTAAAGATTGCGGGCTTAATCCAGACTCCATCCAAATAGCGTCTAAAAAACGCTCAATTAAAGCTAAATCTTCAGAATGTAGAGGTGAGGTAGTGATGATAAGGTTCAAATAATTATTTGAAGCGAATCATACCGCAAACGCGCGTGTTGTTAGCGTTCTAATAACCACAAACGCTGTAAGGCTTGTTTGATCGTTGCGCGCCGTGCGTTATCGTGTGAAACATTTAATAAGGCTTCAAAAATCAGCCGCGCATCATCGTGGTAACCTGCTTCCATTAGGGTAGACGCTGCATGATAACGCGAAGACTGCCCCCACTCATCAAAACCATTCGCTTGTACCAAGGCTGAACGAAGATAAAATTGCGCAGCCGTGAGGCGCTGCGCCATGGCTTCATAAGATTCCGCCTTCCAAAATAGAATCTCACGTTTGTGGCGTTTTGAATCTGTGCTATTGGAAATTAAATCAAACAATTCAAGGCTGATTTCATTTTCCTGAACGGCTTGTAAATCATAAACAGGCTGCAAAACGCGATCAACCTCTTCACCGCTTAAAGTACCGCCCTGCTTAACCCATTGGCTAATTTTTGCTTGGCCCTCCTCAAAGCGCCCAGAGAAAATATCAATGCGGGCTTTTTGTAGAACCCAGTCTCGATCATTGACCTTATTCGGGGCATCGCTTAAATGCGGGGCAATCGCAGAAATCAGATCAGCATCTCCTGTTTCAAGCGCATGGTTTAAAATAATGGCGCTGTGGGTACTATCGAGTTGGTCATAATCGCCTAATATTTTATCTTTCCCTAAAATAGCTTTGATTAAGTCGAGCTGCTTACTGGCAAGAATATCGGCCACAAACTGGTTTTTAGCGGCAATACGTAGCATATCCTCGTTTTGATCAAGCATAACATCTGCATACAAAGCGCGTTTTTTAATGCGCTCATCACTGCCTTCTAATTTTTGCGCCAGCGTGAACTTTAAGCTGGCGCGCGTTGGGTCTAGTAGGGCTTGATTAACGAGTTTATCGGCAAGTTTTAAATAGGCTGCTTTTAAATCATTTGAGCTAAAAGAAATCACCTGAGGATGTGAGTCCAGTGCATTGTTGGCCAAATATGCTTGTAAAGCGTCAATACGCGCGACTAACGCGCCTTCGATATCTGACTGATCGATATTGGCGAGCACCGCCTGGGCAAACTTACGTTGTTCAGCCGTGATGCGTCTACGCTGTAACTGTTTGTTAATCTGTGCGGTCGTTGTTTGTGCATCAATCTCCCCTGCTTTAAAACGAAAATAGCTTTGTAATAACTTTGCTTCTATCGAGGCAATCGGTGCTAATAGTTTACTGGCACTGGCGGCATCGCCCGCTAAAAACTCGATTTCAGCACGCTGTATAAACCAAGCAGCATCTTGGGGCTTGAAGCTGTCGTGAAAGCGAATCGCTTCAATTTTGGCATTACTGTAATCCGCTTGCGCTTGATACAACGCGATTAACTGTGTGCGAATATCTTTTTGAATGCGTTTTGGGATATTTTTATCCACCAAAGCAGGCTGTAGTAGGCGTCTTGCCTCATCTAGCTCACCCAAGGCGATCATCGCACGGGCTTGGTAAGGAATGGCAAAATTAGCTGCCGCAGAGAAGCTGGCAGGCAGCCCTTTGGCATCCGCTTTAAGCGTTTGCCAGTCTTTTAATAAAATCAGAATACTCCACTTTTGTTCTGCCCAAGCTTGCCATGCCTTAGGCGCTGAAACCGTGGGTGGATGGGCTTGTAAATATTCTAATGAAAGCTTTAGCGCACCAGCTTTTAATAACACACCTGCAATATTAAGGTGGTTGGCCTCTGCTTTGGGAATGTCGTTACTGGCAAGTGTGCTCTTGGCCGTTATCTTGTTGGCGGATTGTACAATGAGGGGAGAAACGGTTTGCGCACTAAGAGGCGCGCTTAACTGCACACCCGCTAGCCATAACAACGAGAAGGATAAAACATAAGATACGCGGGGCATCATAGCGTTGTTAGTAACTGGCGATTCAAACACGCTCTGCTTTTTAAAAAGCAGAGCGTAAGCTAAATTAAAGCTTTTCTTTGATACGCGCAGAACGACCTGTTAATTCACGCAAATAATAAAGCTTAGCGCGACGCACCTTACCGCGGCGGCTGACTTCGATTTCATGAACCAATGGGCTATGCGTTTGGAATACACGCTCAACACCTTCACCTGAAGACATCTTACGAACGGTAAATGATGAATGTAAACCGCGATTCTTCTTAGCGATGACCACGCCTTCATAGGCCTGGATACGCTGACGATCGCCTTCACGGATCATCACGTTTACTTTAACGGTATCACCTGGGCCAAAATCTGGCACATTGGTTTTCATCTGTTCGTTGTTAATGGTATCTATAATATTCATTGTTCGTGTCTCCACGTAGTTTCTTTAAAAATTAATTCAGGTCGGCTCGTTTTGTTTTAGCTTTAAAGCTTCCAACAAATCAGGTCGACGCGCTTGCGTTACTTGTCGCGCTTGCTGAGCTCGCCAATCCGCAATCTTTTGATGATTACCGCTGAGCAATACCTCAGGCACGTTCATGTTCTCAAAACTCACTGGCCGTGTGTAATGCGGATAATCCAACATTCCACTGGTAAATGATTCCTGCACCGCAGATTCATCATTGCCCAATACATCAGGTAACAATCGCGCCACGGCTTCAATCAACACCATCGCAGCAAATTCGCCCCCTGCCAGCACATAATCACCGATGGATATTTCATCATCAACGCGCGATTCAATGATCCGCTCGTCTATGCCTTCATATCGACCTGCAATTAAACTCATGTTTGGCAATGCCGCTAATGATTCAACATCATTTTGCGTCATACGCCGCCCTTTCGGGCTTAAATATATCACCGGCCCAGCTTTCACTGTATCGGTTTGACTCACTTCGGTAGCAGCATCAATTGCTGCACATAAAGGTTCCGCCATCATCACCATCCCAGGGCCACCGCCATAAGGGCGATCATCCACCGTTCGGTGCTTATTCGTTGCGTAATCTCTAGGATTCCACAGCTTAAGTGCTAAGGCTTGCTTATCTATTGCACGGCTTGCCATGCCATAGTTCAGCGCATCAAACATCTCAGGGAAGATTGAAATAACGTTAATATTTAACGTCATACCAACGGCGCCCAATCTGCAATGATTCTGCCATTCTCAATGTCTACCTTAATCACCACGTCGTCCAACCAAGGTATCGCCAAAGATTTTCCTGCATTATCTTTTAACAATAATACATCGTTTGAGCCTGTTTGCATGATGTCAATCACCTCACCCAGTTCAACACCTTTGACATCTTCAACCGTTAAACCGATCAAATCACGCCAATAAAATTCGCTTGCGTCTAGTTCAGGTAAATCAGCTTCATCAACCGAGATGTTTAAACCTATCCAACTTTCCGCTTCGGTGCGATCATTCACACCGTCTAGCTTTACCACTAATTTCTTGCCCTGCGGCCTGAAATCTAATAACTTAACCTTAAATATTTGGCCTTTTTGAGGCCCTTTATCGCGTGACATCTGCCAGTTTTCATACTGAAAGATTTGATCGGCTGGCCGCGTATATGAAAACACTTTCAGCCAACCTTTCACACCTTGCACACCTGAGACCTTGCCCAGAATGACTGTTTGATCAGCCATGCGATTATATTTAAGTAAAGATGAAGCTGAAAAACAGCTTCACTCAACCTAAATTAGGCCGCTGTCGCAGCTTGCGCTTTAGTGGCTTGCTTAATTAACGCCGCAACACGATCAGTCGCTTGTGCGCCTTGGCCTTGCCAATGCGTTACACGCTCAAGATCAATGCGTAATGCCTCTTCGCTGCCACGTGCGCTAGGGTTAAAAAAACCAATACGCTCGATAAAACGGCCAGTAGGAGAGCGGCGCTGATCTGCCACTGTGATGCTGTAAAATGGGCGCTTCTTTGAGCCACCGCGAGAAAGTCTAATAACTACCATAATAATAATTCTATAATTTGTTGGTTAAGCGAAGGCTTCAGCCTTATGCGTCTGTGCTGTCTTCAAGCAATGCTTTCATACTCAAACGAATACGGCCTTGCTTATCTACTTCGAGCACCTTAACTTTAACTTCGTCACCTTCAGATAATTCATCGCTGACGTTATTTACGCGCTCATTCGAAATTTGCGAGATATGCACTAAACCATCACGGCCAGGCATTAAGTTCACAAATGCACCAAAATCCATTAAGCGTACCACTTTGCCTTCGTAGATCATGCCGACTTCGATATCTGCAGTGATTTGCTCGATACGCTTACGCGCCGCTGCACTTCCCTCGCTATCGTTAGAGGCGATTTTGATGGTGCCATCGTCAGAGATATCAATCGCTGCACCCGTCTCTTCAGAGATTGAACGAATCGTTGCGCCACCTTTGCCAATCACGTCACGAATCTTATCGACGGGGATTTTCATGGTATCAATGCGCGGTGCGAAATCAGACATTTCTTCACGCGGCGCTGAAATGACCTTAGCCATTTCACCTAAGATGAACATACGCCCTGCTTTGGCTTTCTCTAAAGCAGTTTCCATGATTTCTTTGGTGATGCCTTCGATCTTGATATCCATCTGCAAAGCAGTGATACCTGATTCTGTGCCTGCTACTTTAAAATCCATATCGCCTAAGTGATCTTC
>JAZGFQ010000106.1:0-19292 GCA_036479635.1 Arenicellales bacterium | reverse complement strand
GCGCATTCACGTTGATTGATGAAGTCTCTATTGTTGGCGCATCTGAAACCCCTATTTACCAAAGCTATCCAATCGCCAATGCAGGTTTTGCTTTTAATGAAGGACACCTTTATTTAACCGCAGGTTTGCCCGCGGGCAGTGTCAGCCAAACACAAGATTGGCAGTTTAGTTGGCTTATCAACGGCGAAGGGAGCCGACGGCCTTATTACAACCCCTGCATCGATGATTTACAACCAGGTGATTACACCGCAAACTTATATGTGCGCCAACGCGAGCGCTTAGTCACCGATACCTTACATTTCAGTGTGCCGTATATTATTTATTCAGAAACAGACATTGAAACTGAGAAAGAAAAGGTGTTTAAAAACTCTGTAAATACCGCTAATTTAGAGACTAATATTGCCTCCGCGACCACAGTCGAAAACACAATAAGCAATTCAAACACGATTAATAATACGACTGAAAACATTGATCAGGCAAGCACACAAAGTAGCACTGCATCATTAGTGTGTAATGTAAGCCATCCTACGGATTTGAGAACACCAACGCCACCACCAACACAAAATAGCAGTGCTACGAGCACTGATTTAACACTCTAAAGGTTGATGATTATGAAACGTATTAGCCTATTGAGCAGCGCCTTACTACTGCCCACTGTTCTGCACGCCGCCCAGCCACTCACTAACGGTAATTTTGAAACAGGTGATTTAACCGGCTGGTATACCGATTCTAGCAATAATGCACGAGTCTCGATCGTCAGCCGAGGTAGTTGTTTTGCGGGCAGTGACACCACTAAAATTAAAGTTCGAGGCCAATATGCCGCTCGACTAAGCGCCAACACACAAGGCGAAACAGACTCTATTGCAGTGATGCGCTCAGATGCATTTAATGCAGGTGATGGCTTTGCTTTTATTGCCCTCTCTCAAACTTCAGACGCATTAAACGGCGAAGAGCCCACTTTGTTGCAAGTTGATATTCTTGACGCTGATACTGATGCGATTTTAGCCTCGCAAATATTTTCAACAGGCCAAGCCAAGCTGAATGCAGGCTGCCCCAGCACGGGTGAGGCTGGGCACTTTAGCTCGCATTATTTCTCTACCCGCGCCTATACTGGCAGCGGCGTTAAAATTCAGTTTTCACAAAACACTCGTATTAAGGGCAGCGCCTTTTTTACGTTGATTGATCAAATTGTCACCTTTAACCAAGGCGAACAACCTGCCTTTCATTCTCGCCCACACGCACAAGCAGGCATGAAACTCACTTCGTGGGGCACGCCAATGCTCACAAGCGAGGGTTCTTTTGATGGAGATCAAAAGCTATTTGATCTTGGCTATACTTGGTATGTGAATAATGAATCTTTAGCGCTTAGAAATCCTTGTATTGGTGGCTTAACGAATGGTGATCACACGGCTGTGTTATATGTGAATGATGGCCATCATGCGATGTCTGATAGCATTGATTTTCACATCAATGTATTAGATAACCCGCTTAAGGATAATTCTGGCACGAATAATGTAAGTAGTGCTGATGCCGAGGCGAATGCCAACGCTGCCGCCAGTGTCGCGGCAATCTCTGAAACGCCTGCGATTGTCACGGGTGACCCTGAGTGTCAGGTTGATTTTGATGCATTAACAGAAGAAAACCAATATGAAGTCGCGGTCAATGACCCAAACAATATTTATGTGGACACCTCCAAGAAAACTGTGGTGGATAACCTTACCACGCCCACCGAAGCGCGCACAGCGACTTCGATCCCTTCAACCGCGCTCACCCAAGGTGCTTATAGTTTAGGCGCCAGCGGCATTGTTTGGAAACCAGTCTCTGAGGGCGATCATAACTTAGTGGTGCTAACCCCTAGCCATTTTACTAGTCAGGGTGTCTCAATACTGGATTCAGCAGGGAATACCATTGAAACGGCTGAATTTGTTGGGCGCACGAATGGAGATCGCGCGACTTACCGCTTTAGCCGTCCTGGCGGAAATTATGCCGCCAATTCAATATTACGCGTGGGCAATACTGATTATTTAATCGCCAACCCAAGCGTGCGTGTGAACTAGGCAACTGAGAGTACGCATTTAGCCGCTACAAGATAAACATCAACGTAATATATAAAACAAAGATCGAGATGGCATTACCCACAATCACCATCGAAGCCACAGCCTCAGGCGATTGATTAAATTTCTCTGCGAATAAATAATTCAAGACTGCTGGTGGCATCACTGCATATAAGATCAATAGTTTTTGTTCTAAGCCCGTCATCGGCAGTAAATAAATCGCGATAAAGGCGGTAATGATGCCCACCAATGGCCGCACAAACGCCGCGATTAACCCCACTTTTAACAAGCGCATATCAAATGCTGTCATGCGAATACCGAGAGAGACCAGCATTAACGGAATCGCCACCTGCCCTGCCATGCTGATCGGTACGGTGGCCATTTGCGGTAATTTAAACTGGCTCATGCTGATCACCAGCCCTAGAATTGTTGCGATGTTCACGGCATTAAAAAACACCTCTGAATATTGCATTCGCCCACTTACGATGCGCATCCCCAGCGTAAAGTGCAGTAAGTTCGTCACCATAAACAGCAATAAAGCAATTTGCAAACCTTCCTGCCCAAATGCTAATAAAGCCACGGGTAGGCCCATATTGCCGCTATTGTTAAACATCATCGACGGCGTAAAACTAGACACGCTTTGCTTGGCCTTACGTGCGAACGGAATGGATAACACGCCTGACCCTAACACCACAATCACCCCTGCTAGTAATAACCAAGGGTGCGCCATGACATCAAAGTTTTGTTGGGTCAGCGCATCAAATACTAAGGCAGGCACGAATAAGCGCATATTCAACTCATTGGCTACGCGGATATCTGCCGAAAAGCGTTTAGCATAAATATAACCAACGCTAATTAAAGCAAATACGGGTACTAAGACCTCCGCAACGCGAAACAGCAGGTTTAGTAAGTGTGCATCATTCATGCGTCATGGCTCAATATAATCACGTGGAGTTGAATCGGGCCATGTGCACCATAGACCAAGGTTTGTTCAATATCAGCCGTTTTAGACGGCCCTGAGATTATATTCAATGCGCGTGGCATTCCTACTTTAGAAGATTGTACCGTAGCTAAGGCATCTTCAAGATGCGGTTTAATATCAGCTGCATTTAATAATACGATGCAGTTATCAGGCAAAAAATTAGCTAAGGTAGGCCGCGCTAAACTCGATGGCAAAATTAAAGAACCTGTTTCAGCAACCCCTGCCGTCGCTTGCGTGACCACCGTTTGGCAATGCGCGTAATCTTGGCTGTGGCTGATGCTTAATAAGGCGTGATCAAAATATTGCTTATCGACCGCAGGCGTTAAAGTCACGCTTAAAGGCTGGGTTTTCTGCTTTAAAAAACCAAGCACAGAGGCTGTCACGGCAGTAGCCGTATCATCGTTATCGTCAATAATATCTACACTGGCATGCACGGCTAACAGCTTAGTTTTAAGTAATGCCACCAAACTATTAGCATCATTAACAAAGGCGGGCTTAAGCGCAGGGAGTAGCAAATCAGGTGCCCCTGTAGAAGCACCCAAACACGCTAAAATATTGGCGCGCGCCTGGTTCATGTTGTGTCCTCATGCTGCCTGCGCTTTTTATATTGCGCCTGAAAGGTTGTACCCTGCGCGCGCATTAAAGCACGGCCTGTTTTCCAACCCCTTAGCATGGGCGTAAATCGCTGCAGAAAAGGCCAAGCATTTAACATCTTCACTGCCCTGCCTGAAAGGGCGGTGCCTAAACAATATGCGCGCGGATGTAAACTTAACCACTGCCAAGCCCCTAAACCCTTGCGCTCTATAAGTGAATTTTTGTTCTGTGTAAACGCATTGATTCGGTGTTGACGAATCAAATCAGTTAAAGGAATACTCATTGGGCACACCACACTGCAATGGCCATTCATCGTGCACGCTGAAATAGTATCCAATGAACCTTCGAGCCCATTCAGTAAAGGCGTCATCACCTGCCCGATGGGGCCAGGATAAACCGATTCATACGCATGCCCACCCACCGTGCCATACACCGCACAATGATTCATGCACGCACCACAGCGGATGCAGCGTAACGCGGCTTTAAACTCAGAATGTAAAATCTCACTGCGACCATTATCTAACAACACCACATGAAAGGCTTTTGGGCCTGCCTCATCAGGCGCTTGTTTAGGCCCGGTGAATAAAGTGGTGTACGTGGTGATTTCTTGCCCGGTTGCACTGCGGCCTAGCAATCTTAAAAAGGTGGGTAAATCTGAAAGTTTAGGAATGACTTTATCAATGCTGGCAGTGACGATATGCACATCAGGAATACTGGCGGTTAAATCGCCATTACCTTCGTTGGTGACCAATACGGTTGAGCCTGTATTGGCCACGAGAAAATTTGCGCCCGTTATGCCGACATCCGCGCTTAAAAAAGCTTCACGCAGGCGCAGGCGCGCTTCAGAGACTAAGGCTTCTCGGCTGCGATTAGAGGGTAAATCTGCCGCGTGAAATTGATCGAATAACGTTTCAATCTGCGCCTTGGTTTTATGCACCGCAGGCGCAATGATATGGCTGGGAGTCTCTTTGGCGAGTTGAATAATATATTCGCCTAAATCGGTTTCCATCACCTCAAAATCTGCCTGTTCTAAAGCTGCATTTAATTGCATTTCTTCAGAGATCATTGATTTGCCTTTGGTAATTTTCCGCGCCTTCGCTTCATTGCAAATGTTGAGGATAATCTCATTCGCTTGTTCAGTTGTTTGTGCCCAATGCACCTGCCCGCCTGAGGCTGTTACATTTTCTTCAAACTCAATGAGATAATCACTTAAGTGGTCTAAGCTGTGATCTTTAATCGCTTTAGCGCGAGCTTTAATCGCCTCAAATTCAGGCAAGGCTTCTATGGCGATTTGGCGTTTATCGACAAAGCCACCGCGTGCTCTGGCTAAGGCTTGCTGTAAATCTGGGTTATTCAGCGCAGTTTGTGAAGCGGGTCTAAAGCCTACTTTTTGTGAATTCATCGCCGTGCTCATCAGTGTGCGCCTTTAATCGCACTCGCCAGCACCTCGCTAAAATGCTTGACGTCAATCGGTTTGTTTAACGCATCTATGCGCCCTTTTAAGTGCATTAAACAGCCCCAATCACCACCGATTAACATGCGGGTGTCTGCGGCTTCTAATGTGGCAATTTTATCATCCGCTAAACGGCAAGAAATTTCAGGGTGCTTCACGCAAAAAGTACCGCCAAAGCCACAACAGGCCTCAGCATTACTTAGTTCTGTTAATTCAACGGTGTTTGATGCCGCCAATAATGCCCGTGGCTGAGCTTTAATGTATAAATCACGCAAGCCTGAGCAGGAATCGTGGTAACTAGCGGGTGTTGCTGTGCTTATTTCTTGTTCAAACACTGGGCAAGCAATCTCACTTAAAAAAGCACTCAGCTCATAGCTACGCTGCGTTAAGGCCTTAAACCTCAACTGCAAGGCTTCATCATCAGAGAATAAACTTGGGCCGTGAATTTTAAGCATCGCCGCGCAAGAGCCTGAAGGAATGACCACATATTCATAAGCCTCGAACACCTTAAGCCATTGCAAGGCCAAAGCGCGCGCACCCTTCGTATCGCCGTTATTGAAGTTCGCCTGCCCACAGCACGACTGTGTTGGCACGCTTACCTCGCAGCCAGCGGCCTCCAGCAATGTTAAGGTCGCAAAACCGATTTCAGGCTTGAGTGTATCGACAATGCAGGTTGAGAATAAAGCAACTTTCATATCGGCTGATGAGAATTATTGAGCGTTAATTAAGCTTGAACCGCTATAATGCCAGCTCACTATTATGATGCCTACTTTATGCTTGTATGAACGATATGTCGAACAAATTTGTATTCATTACGGGCTGCTCTTCAGGCATTGGTTTAGATGCCGCTAAAACCCTAACCGCGCGTGGTTATAAAGTATTGGCTAGCTGTCGGCGCGCCTATGATGTGGGTGTCTTGCTGCAACAAGGCATCGAATGCATTCAACTAGATTTAGCAGATTCTGATTCCGTGCAAGCTGCCTTACTGGAAATCAAAGCCTTCGGTCAACTTTATGCGCTGGTGAATAATGGTGCGTTTGGCGTACCGGGTGCGGTGGAAGATTTAAGCCGCGATGCCCTGCGTCATCAATTTGAAACCAATGTATTCGGCACGCATGAGCTCACGCGTGGTTGCGTGGCGATGATGCTAGAAAACAATACTGGCCGAATCATTCAAATCAGCTCAATTTTAGGTGGCCTGGCTTTACCATTTCGCGGCGCGTATAACGCGAGTAAATATGCCTTAGAAGGCTTAAGTGATACCTTGCGTTTAGAGCTCGCTGATACGGGCATCGACATCTCTCTCGTTCAGCCCGGCCCCATCGTCAGCCAGTTTCGCCCCAATGCTTTAGCGCAGTTCAAGCAGCATATTGATGCGGAGAACAGCCGCTTTAAGAATCACTATGCAGGGGTTGAAGGCCGCTTAAGCAGTGCGAAGCCCGTGCCATTCACTTTGCCAGAATCAGCGGTAACGGATGTGATTATTCATGCCCTAGAGGCAAGGAAACCGAAAGTACGATACCGCGTAACGCGTCCGTCTCAAGTGTTTTTAAACTTAAAACGTTTTCTGCCTGATCGTTGGATGGATAAACTTTTATTGAAGCTTGGCGACAAGCCCAAGTAAGGCCCATCATAAACTAGAGCAAGAAAAGTGTCGCAAGCCCCAGAAAAGACATAAACCCTACGATGTCCGTAATGGTTGTGACCACCACAACCCCCGATAAAGCAGGGTCTATATCAATGCGCTCTAAGAACAAGGGCACTAAAATGCCTGCCAAGGCGGCGACCACCATATTAATGAATAAAGCCGCAGAAATCACATAACCCACTACGGGGTCCTTAAACCAAAGCCAAGCAACCACGCCCACGACAACCGCCCATACGCAGCCGTTTAATATGCTGATGCCCAGTTCTTTGTTTAATAAACGCCGAGCATTACCTGGGCCAATCTGTCCTAATGCAAGCCCACGAATCGTCAAGGTTAAGGTTTGCGTGCCGACAATACCCCCCATACTCGCTACCACTGGCATTAAGATCGCCAGCGCCACCACTTTATCTAAGGCGTGTTCAAACAGGCCAATGACCCATGCCGCCATAAAGGCCGTTAGCAGGTTAAGCGCTAACCAAACTGCGCGGCGTTTGGCGCTGGGAATCATCGGTGCGAATAAATCTTCTTCGTCATCTAAACCCACATGGCCTAAAAAGGCATGCTCGCCCTGCTCTCGAATCACGTCCACCACATCATCGATAACGATACGGCCTAAAAATTGACCGTCATCATCCACCACGGCCGCGGCGATCAAATCATGCGTTTCAAATAAAACCGCGACTTCATTCTCGCCGTCATCAGGATGAATGGTTTTCACGTTCGGGTTCATGATGTCTTTTACCAATACATTATCATCACTGCGAATTAAATCGAGTATTGTCACACTCCCTACAAATGAACCATTGCGCCCCACCACCATCAGTACCACGGTATCGCTTGGCACATCATCGAGCTTTTTTAAGTAACGCAACACGGTATCCACTTCAACATCTGGGCGTACATTGACGGCATCTGATTGCATCAAACGCCCTGCCGTTTCTTCCTCATAAGAGAGCGTAGCTTGGACTCTCTCGCGGCGTTGCGCTGACATACCGCTTAATAAATCATCGACGGATTCATCAGGAATCACATCGATTAACTCTGCGACATCAGAGGTATCTAAGGCATTCGCTAGATTTTTAAGCGTGGCTTTATCTAAATGCTCAGCGAGTTCTGCGCCTGCGACATCACCAATGTTTAAAAGAATCTCGCCCCAAGTATCTTTGGGTGCGCGTTGCAGAAAGGTATAGCGTGATCTAGATGGCGTGGCTTCAAGAATATGTGCGATTTCAGCAGGGTTGAGCTCTGCTAAGGTAGACGAAATTTCGATAAAGTCCTGCCGTTCGAGCGCCGCTAAAAGCTGCTCGATGACATCACTTAACTGAAGTTGATCGTCTTGTAGGTTCATTATTATTTTGATTTAGCCTTACAGCATCACTCGTAATATCGCTATATTATTCAAGGTCTTACTTAACTGGCCTGATTATACGCTTTATATCATGATTTTGAATGAGACGATTTGAAATAGCCTAGTTAGACGCACATTGATATGCATAGAATACTAAAAACTAGACCCTGCTTTCGTTAAAAATTGCGTTTCTTCTCGGCTAGAAATACGGTCTAAAATCTTATTTCGGTGCGGATAACGGCCAAACTGCTCAATAATTTTGCAATGCTTATGCTCAAAATCCAACGTGCCAGGCGATGCGTATTGCTCGAACAAAGGCCGCGCTGCTTGATGTTCTGCTAAAGACTCACTGTGCATAAAAGGCATGAGCAAAAAATTGATTTCAACTTGGGTTAAACGCATATGGCTGCCAGCATCAATGGCCGCTTTGCTTAATGCCAAGGCCTGCTCATCAAACGCAAAAGCTTCAGCCTTGCCGCGAAACATATTGCGTGAGAATTGATCTAAAACGATGATTTCAGCCAAACGGCCTGCATCACTTTCGCGCCAATGCGCTTGTTCATCTTTTTCGATACTCGCATGGATGATTGAATAATTTCGCCTGATGTATGCATCGAGCTCTGTATTTTTAACAAACCAATCTTTAGGTTTTAAGGTTTTAAACCAGTAAGTGATAATGTCATTAGCATTCATAAATCTTCCTCTATTTAACGGCTCGCATTGAAAATATAAACATTCCCCAGCCCATTAAAAAACTCAAACCGCCCAAAGGCGTGAATAGGGCAAATAATGTGTTTTGGGTCACTCCCAATAACATTAAGCTGCCTGCAAACAGCACGATGCCCGCGATAAAAAACCAAACGGCCAGGCTTAGCTGGCCAGCATTGACCGCTAAAGGCCGTGCTAGCGCTGCGATTAAAATCGCTAAAGCATGAATAAAGGCATAACGGATGCCTAAATCATATTGCCTAGCGCCTACTTCAGTAAGCATCTCTTTTAAAGCGTGCGCGCCAAAGGCACCAAAGGCAACGCACAGAAACATAAACACGGCGCCTGTGATGAGTGTTTTCCGTTGTTGATCTAGCATAGTACTCATGATTTGCCCTCGGCTGGACAAGCCACACCCGTACCACCTAACCCACAATAACCTGCTGGGTTTTTTGCTAAATATTGCTGATGCGCCTCCTCAGCATAATAAAATTCGCTGGCAGTCATGATTTCAGTTTGAATATCATTAAAACCTTGCGCATCTAAGGCACTTTGATAATCTTGCTTGCTGCGCGTTGCCGCGGCCTGCTGCTGATCTGAAAAGATATAAATGCCTGAGCGATATTGCGTGCCAACATCCTTGCCTTGGCGCATAGATTGAGTGGGATTATGCCCCTGCCAGAAAGTGCTAAGTAAACTTGCATAGCTAATGACACTCGGATCATACACCGCCAACACCACTTCGTTATGGCCTGTTTTACCCGTGCACACCTCAGCATAGGTGGCGTTAGGGGTGTGCCCTGCGGCATAACCCACCGCAGTAATCCACATACCATCGAGTTGCCAGAATAATTTCTCAGCGCCCCAAAAACAGCCCATGCCAAACATAGCTTGTTCGAAACCCGCTGGCCAAGGCGCAGTGATATCGTGCTGATGAACGTAATGTGCTGTTGTGCTTAAAAGCATCTTCTCTGCACGCCCTACTAAGGCAGTTTCTGCGCTTGGAATTTGTAGCTTTTTTTTGAACATAATTGCGTTAAATAATGGTTAGGGTTGCTGCTTACGTGCCGCTTCTGCTTTTTCTGCTTGGCCAGTTGCTTGATATAAGCGAATTAAACTTTGCCAAAAAATCGTACGCTGCGGAGCGGCTAGCGTTAAAGATTCGAATAGTTTTTGCGCTAAGCCATGGTGGCCTAACTGTGTTAATAATACCGCTGCATTATATTGTACTCTGTAATTTCTGGGCTGGCGCGCTAATTCGGTGCTAACCAACTCGCCTACCGCTGTAAATAAAGCACCTTGCTGCACTTCTGCGCGCTGTTGCTGGGCTAAACCTTGGTCTTTAGGTAACTTTTGCCTCAGCACCTTACTCATCACTGCCAGTTTAGCATTCTGCCCAAAACGTGTGCTAGGTGCTTGTAATAACGTGTTTAAATCATGGCTCGCTAAAGCCTGTGGATGCGCCATGACGCGTGCATAAAGCCTATTTTCAGCATAGAATTTAAAATTCAAATGATAGATTGAAAACAACGATAAAATCAATATTAAAACATTAAATATCAATCTATTACTTGACTTGCTTAAATTTAAATTTGGTGTATTTCTTTCGCTTGAAACCAGTATAACCACCCAAAAACCCAACCATAACAAACTACTGGAAAAGGTATCAAAACCCACTATATTCTTAGCCATAAACGCAGCAAAAAAACCCACCGCAAAAGCGGTTTCTAAACTTGAGAATATAGGGTTTTTAAATAACCAGACGAGCGGCCAGCAGAGCATCACCCCATAAAGCAGTAAGCCTAGCACGCCTGATGCGATTAGCACGTCTAAATAAGCATTATGCGCACGATCAAACCATATTTTCGCTTTATCAATCACGCCTGATTGATAGTGCTCAGTAAAGGCAATCGCATAGTTTTCCTGGCCCCACCCCATCAATGGCCGCTGACGCGCGGCCTGTAACGCAATCTGCCAGTTTTCAAACCTATCAACAGTGGTTTGATCTTTGAGTGAAATCTTGCCTAAACGCTGTAAAACATAGTGATCGCTTTGTTTTAAGGCGGTTTGAACCTGACCTGCTTGGGTAAACAAAAGTGTGCTAGCAAAAAATAACAATAGCGCCCCGATAATGAACCGCTTAGGGCTGCGCCCTGCCTGCCAGAACAAGCTCAAGAGCATAAATGAGACGCCTACAAGTAATGCCAATACTGCGCCGCGTGAAGCGCTTAAAAATAGCGCATAGAGAAATAAACCTGCCACAGCGATGCTGATAACGACACTAAAAATAACCTGAATCCGCCCTGCTGGTCGATACCGAGCCCAAGTAAAGCCCAGCATAAACAAACCAAGCACCGCAGCATTACCTAAATAAATAGGGTTGCCTAAGGTAGAAATGATTCGCGTTTCATCATCAAACAGACCAATAAAACACACGGCAGAAATGATCAGAATCAGATTGATCAAAAATAGTTTACTGCGCTGCCTATCGAGCACAACTTTCAAGCAAACGTAATACATTGCCCAATGTAGATAGGCGATATAGCCTGCCATGCGTTCATAATTTGACCAAAATGAACGATAAGCATCGATGCCTGCTAAATTGCTCATCAGCGTCCAAACGAGGAACAACAGCGCCAAAATAGGCCATGAAAACCATCTAGCTGTTTCGCGTGGCTGGCCTTGTTTTTGCGCCAAAAAAAGTAACAAACTTAAGCCAAAGCTAAATTCAACGACACTACGAAACACCCAAGCTTTGCCCGTTTCAAAGGGAAATAACGTGCTACCGTCTAACCATAACAAGCTCCAAGGCGCCAGCAGGCAACCCGCATAGATGACCCTGCTTAAGGCTCGCATCACGTAAAATTCAGGCGTTGGTTTAAAACTTAAACGTATAATTCGCGCGTTTCTAGCTTAGCCTCCGCCACCCAGCGCGCCAACACCGCATCGGCCATGACGTAATCCATATAAGCCTGCACCGTGCTGCTCACTTTCATGCCATAAGTATTAAAGCGAAATACCACGGGCGCATACATAGCATCTGCGGCGCTAAAATCACCATATAACCACCGGCCTTGATTGCCCGATTGCGCTAATGCTGTCTCCCAAAGCGTGCAAATTCGGCTTACATCTTGTTGTAAAGCTTCGCTGATATCAATGTTGTGTTTAGAGCGAATATCCATAGTGCAATCGTTGCGCAACGTCCCGAAGCCTGCGTGCATTTCATTTGAGATGGAACGTGCATGAGCGCGAAGATCTGCATCTTTCGGCCAAGCGTATTGACAATCATAGCGGTCAATGGCGGTTTCGATGATGGCTAAAGAATCCCAAATGATGAGTTCGCCTTCCACTAAAACGGGGACTTTACCGCCTGAACCAAAACCCTCAATAGCGGGCTTGAAGGTTGGCTCATCTAGCCAGATCATCTTTTCGGTAAATTCAATATTGTTCTTACTCAAAAACAACCAAGGCCGTAAAGACCAACTTGAATAGTTTTTATTCCCGATCACTAAGGTTTTCTGGCTCATATCTCATTCGCATTTTTTAAGTGCCTTGAGTATAGCCCTGTCTTATCGAGCTAAGGGTAAAACCCGCGCGTTACTCTAGATCAACGAGTACCAGTGCATAACCTAAGCGTTCATAAGCTGAGATTTGTGATGGCCCCGAGGCTTCGATATCGACGTAATCAGGGAAATCACTTTGATCAAAGCCGCGCATTCGTGCATGGCCTAAGCATAGCTCAAGCTTGATGTCATGATCCGTGATCAAGCCCTGCACTTTTTTGTGTATCTCAGGATACGCGTTTTTAGAGTCGGTCATTAAAGCAAACTGCTCAGAACCATGGCTCACCACAGCAATGCTTAAGCCAGGAAATTTTTGCCTTAAAGAAATAATTTGCTGATTCACCCATGGAATGGCTTCGGCAAGATGCTCGTCTTCCCAATCAACAATTTCAAACACCACGCCTTCAGGGGCGGTATTGCTCGATAAAATATTCTCTAATTTAGCATTCGTACTGGCAAAAACAGCCATGCTACTGACCGTGATTAGCACTAGTAATAATAGGGTGAAAATGCCTGTTCCTAAGTGAGTTCTTTTCATAATTTATGCTCTTTTAATTAATTCTGTGTGCAACAGATAGAGACGGAAACGGTATAAAAGTTCCAAATCAAAGTTACAAACTCAAGCGACCAAACAAAAACCAGGCACTAACCTTGATTAGTTCCACCTTATATTTAAAGCCTAAACACATGAATAATAACAGTTAATTAGCCTTAGACATGCCAGTTAAATCGGAATATAATGAACAGGTACAATCAGCAGTAAGTGGATGTATGCAAAATTAAGTGCGTTAAATCTCCTGCTCTAGGTTTGACTCGTTCGATTTAGTATGCACTTCGGTGCATTCTGCCAGCCAGACTAATGTTGAAAGCCTAATCTTTAGGCCTAAAGATCATGAAAGCTAAATTATTGCTGCTTGTACCTCCTTATTATTCAGGCTTGCCCTCTGTTGTAAACCTTAGATATTACGCTCATCCAAAACAGCCAAATTTCTAAGCCATCCTCAAATATGCCCTTGATACAAGCTCTCAATCGCGTCAGCATATTGTGCTGCAATCTTATTACGTTTGATCTTTAAAGTCGGCGTGATCAAACCATTTTCAATCGTAAATTCATCCTCAATAATTTCAAATTGGCGTATGCGAGCATAGCCAGGGAAATCATGCAAGCTGCTACGAATGCGTAATTGAATCTCCTCCTTCAAAGCCTCCGTAGATGTCACGCTTAGGCGTTTCTTTATTCTCGTCTCTTCTTCTGGGTTCAAAACAATCAATGCAGATAAATAAGGTCTTCCCTCACCAATCACCATCACTTGTTCAAGCAATATATCAGCAGAGATCGCCGCCTCAACATCGGTGGGCGGGATTTTCTCGCCATTGGCCAACACGATGATGTCTTTTACCCTGCCAGTGATATATAAATAATCATTCTCCAAGCGTGTGATATCGCCCGTTTTAAGCCAGCCATCATCATCTAACACCTCAGCAGTGGCTGATTCATTATGCCAATAACCCTGCATCACCCCTGGGCCGCGCACACTCAATTCTTGCGTATTAGCATCATGCTTGATTTCTATATCATCAAACACTTTGCCGACACTGGCAGGGTCATTATGCTGAAAACTATTCACGCTAATCACAGGGCTGGTTTCGGTTAGACCATAGCCTTGTAAAATCGGAATGCCCAGCGCCAGAAAAACCCGCGCTATTGGCTCGGGCATGGCAGCCCCACCAATAATGGCGATGCGCACTCGCCCGCCCAAGCGTTCGCGAATTTTACTGCCAACTAACTTATCTAACAAAGGCTGGATTAATTGTGAAGCTCGCCATTTAGCTCGGCCCTGATCAATCTCAAAACGCTGCCAACCTAAATTAACTGCTTTATGAAATAAGCCACGTTTAATAGCCGAGCCTTCTTCTAACTTACTTATGATTTTGCCATGCACACGCTCGAAGATTCTGGGCACGGTAATCATGATGGTCGGTTTGATGATTTGTAAATCTTCAGCTAATTCTGGAATTGAGCGGTTATAAGCCACTTTCGCACCCGCCATCATCATCAAATAATAACCTACGGTGCGCTCTAAGGTATGTGATAACGGCAAGAATGATAAATGCTGGTCTTCAGGATAGAGCATCATGCTTTGTAGGCCTGCCCACGCGTTCCACAACATATTTTTGTGGCTGAGCATCACGCCCTTGGGATTGCCCGTTGTCCCTGAGGTATAAACAATGCTGGCCAAAGCATTGGGTGAGTGCTCAATCACGACTTCATGCCCCGTCTCGGGCAACCAATCATCAATGCATTGCACATTAAGCACATCACTGCCGAGCGATAACACCGATTTAATCAAGATGCCGTCAAGTTGATCAGCAACTTGTTCAAGTAAATCTAGCTGCGCTTGTTCTTTAATCAATAAAAATTTTGCGCCTGAATCTTTCAGCACATAGGCCATGTTATCTGCGCGATCATTGGCGTATAAGGGCACTAATACCAAGCCTAAGCCCAGCACAGCTTGGTCTAAAATTGGCCAGTACACGCAATTATCCATCATCACCGCCACACGGTCGCCTTTGGCATAATGCTCATTATTTAACGCCTCTTGCCATCTCGAGACCTGAACTGCCACCTCATGCCATGTCATCGATTGCCAAGCTTCAGTGCGCTTCGAAAAAAAACGATAAGCCTCTGCATTTGGACTGCGCTTTACCCTTGCGCGAAACAAGCCATCTAAGGTTTGCGCTTCACGTAAGCTGATCATATGTTCAGGCGTGGTGCTTTCGTCAAAATCAGCATAGGCCTGATGATTATTTGCGATGTTCATAATAAGCCTCCTATAAAATGTTAGTGTCCTCCCAGCCTGAGTCTGGCGTAAACCTGTCGCCATACTGGCTGTGAAATGCTTTGAGCTGTGTAAATACCTCTGCTTGCCCTAAATCTCGTATCATTTGAATTGGCCCACCTTTAAAGGGTGCAAAGCCCGTACCGAAAATCACGCCTGCATCTAATGCATCTGCAGATGACACCACGCCTTCGCGCAGGCAAGCCATGCATTCATTGAGCATGGGGTAGATCATTCGTTTGGCTAAGCTGTCTAAATCAGCTTCAATCTTCAATTTAGATTTTTGCGCCTTAGACTTTTGAATTTTTCCTTTACGCCATGTATAAAAGCCTTGGCCTGATTTTTTACCGACATCACCTTTTTGAACTTTCGCTTTCAGATTCTTAGGCAACGTGGCCTCATCTGATAAATTTTCTGCAACATGTAAGCAAATATCTAAGCCCACCACATCGGCTAATTCTATCGGCCCCATCGGCATGCCAAATTCTGTGGCCGCTTTATCTAACACACGGGCATCGATGCCTTCATCTAGCATTGTAACCGCCTCCATTAAATAGGGCATCAGCACCCGATTAACCAAAAATCCTGGGCTGCTCTTTATGCCTACTGGCAAACGACTAATCTGCAAGCTAAAAGCATTGGCGGCGGCTAACACTTTTGCATCTGTGCCCAAACCTTGTACCACCTCAACTAATTGCATTTTAGCCACAGGATTAAAGAAATGAATCCCCACTAAACGCTCAGGTTGCTTTAATGCACTGGCAATCTCTTCAATGGGTATGCTGCTGGTATTGCTGGCTAAAATAGCTTCTTTAGGCGCATTTTTCTCTAAAGCGGCAAACACTTCACGTTTAACCTTTAGATCTTCAAAAATCGCTTCGATAATCATGTCGGCTGTCGCCACACCCTGACCACTTAAATCAGGGCTAAGTCGGTCCATCGCGGCTTGCACTAAACGCGGTAATTTCAGTTTTTTCTTAAACAATGCCTGTGCGCGTGACATTGCCCGCGCAATACTTTGAGGGTTTTGGTCTTGCAAAGTCACTCGAATACCGCGCAAGGCTGACCAAGCAGCAATATCGCCGCCCATCACGCCAGCCCCAACGACATGCAAATGTTCAACCTTTTTAGACTTTGTGTTTTTACCGCTGGCTTTAAGCTGTTCTTGCAAGAAAAATATGCGCACTAAATTTTTAGAGGTGTCGGTATTAATCAACCGTGAGATTGATTGAATTTCAGCGCCTAACATTTCGAATCGATCACTCGCATGGTCTTCCCATAAATCAATCAAAGCAAAAGGAGCAGGATAATGTTTAGGATTAGCGCGCTGGCTGACTTGCTTCTCTAAATATTGCGCTAATACGCTACGCACACCCGGTAATTGCAAGGCTTTATTGAGCCTGCGCGCCGTGCGCTTTTCAGGTTTACGATTAATAAAATCTCGCGCGGCCACCTCGAAATAACGCAGTGCTTGCACTCGATCAAGCACGCCAAGTTTTTTGGCTGCACGTGATATAACCACGCGCCCAGCTAACATTAAATTCATCGCTTTGGGCACGCCAATGCGCTCAATTAAACGCACTGAACCCCCATAACCAGGATGGATGCCAAGCTTGACTTCAGGCAAGCCCAGCTTACAACTGGCATCGTCTTCGGCAATCAAATAATCACAGCATAGCGCCAGCTCTAAACCACCGCCTAAACAAACGCCATGAATCAGGGCCACTTTTGGGGCCTCTAATGCCTCAAATTGATTAAAGATTTTATGCGCATAGCTGACAAATTCAACCGCCTGCTCAACGCTTTTTACTTCTGTAAACTCGCTGATTTCTGCGCCCGCAATAAAGCCTGCCCTTTTGCCAGAACGCAGCACAATACCACTAGGTAAATTAATATCTAACTGCTCAACAATTTGCTCAAGTTCATTTAAAACCGATCTATCTAAGGTATTAAGTTTTGCTTTGGGTTTATCCAAACTCAGCCAAACAATACCTGCTTCATCGGTTTCTAACTGCCAGTTTTTATACTCAGCCATGATTCACCTCCCGTTCCAGTAAGCACGCCCCACCTTGGCCACCGCCAATGCATAAACTGGCGATGCCCCTGCTTAGGTTTTCACGTTTTAGCACATTTAAGCAATGTAAAATAATTCTTGCCCCCGATGAGCCAACGGGGTGGCCAATGCTCACGCCTCCGCCGTCCATGTTTAAACGCGTTTGATTGATGCTGCCCATGGCTTTTTTTAAACCCAATTCAGTTTTGCAGTAATCCGTGCTTTCCCATGCGGCCAAACAGCCCAGAACTTGCCCCGCAAAGGCTTCGTTGATCTCCCATACGTCGATATCGCTGAGTGCTAACTTATGTCGCTGCAGTAAAGGTGTGCTGGCATGGATTGGCCCTAAGCCCATTTGTGCAGGGTCTAACCCCGCCCAACTTACATCGAGCAAGCGTCCTAAAACAGGCAGCTTATGTTGCTTAACCGCTTTATCAGACGCCAGCACTAACCATGCAGCGCCATCGGTAATTTGTGCGCTATTGCCTGCGGTGACTTTTCCATAAGGTTTATCAAACACCGCGCGTAATTTGGCTAAAGCTTCAATGGAACTATCACGCCTTAACCCTGTATCTTCAGCGTAATGTTTGCCCTTCGCGTCGTAAACAGGAATGAGCTCTTCTGCAAAAGCACCGCTATCTGTCGCTGAAGCTAAACGCTCATGACTGCGCACTGAAAATGCATCCATTTGCCCGCGATCAATGCCGATTCTATCAGCAATAATTTCAGTGGTTTGCCCCATTGATAAGCCCACAGTGTGATCGGTTAAGCCGCGTAATAAACCGATCACAGGCGCAAACATCGTAGGGCGAAGTTGACCGAGCACTTGGGCTTTTTGCCCCACGCTGCGCGCCCTCGCCCACTGACCTAGCCAGCCGACCATTTGATCATTCAATAATACTGGCGCATGGCTCATTGATTCCGTGCCACCTGCCAAGACTAGATCAGCACGACCAAGTTGAATATCTTTGGCCGCACTATCAACGGCCTGCATCCCTGAAGCACAATTACGCTGCACAGTATAAGCAGGCACTTTCTTACCGCAGCCCAAGCGCAAAGAAACCACCCGCGCAATATTCACTTCATCCGCTGTGGGCATCACACAGCCTAAAATCACTTCATCCAACTGTTCGGGCGCGATGCCTAAACGCATCAGCAATGGCCGCGCTGCTGCCACGGCGAGATCTGAAGCCAAGAATGGCCCAGGTTTGCTACCGGTTTTAAGAAACGGTGTGCGCGTGCCATCGACGATATTAATGGCTTTAAATTTGGCCATGGTATTGCCTCCTGTTTGATCTCAAAAATTTTAGATACATATTCATGCTGTTCGCGCCAGCGATGCAAAGGCATCGACCTGTATCACTTCATTACGTGCTTGTGCCGCTTCAACCAACAGCTTCGCTTCTTTTTCGTTGATCACACCTTGCTCAAGGCTGTCTGCGGCTAATTGTTCCGTTTGCGCAAGTAACATCGCTTTACGCCCTAATGCTTGCTTGATCTTTCGCTCAATGGCCTGTGTTTCTTCGGTGAGTAATAAGGCGCGCTCAAGCTTTCCTGTTTGGCCATGTTCATCGCTGATAAACACGTTTTCGGTTAAGCGGTCTCGGGTTTGGCTGGGCTTGAGCAAAATATCCGCCACGGTATGATCTAAAACATCATTCGGAGCTTTGTAACGCCGCCCCAATGGGAATACGATCACCTTAAGGAGCATCGCTGCGGCTTTAGAGGGGTAATTCTCCAATACCGCAAGCAAGGCATTCTGTGCCTCAAATTTTGCCCGCGCTAATGACCAATTCACCAACGGTAAATCTGCCGCAGGTTCGCCGTCATTATGAAATTGCTTTAAGGTGGCAGAGGCTAAATATAACTGGCTGAGTGCATCGCCTAAACGTGCAGAAATACGTTCCTTACGCTTTAAACCACCGCCTAATATCGCCAAGGTAATATCTGCAATCAGCGCAAAGCCTGCTGATAAATGACTGAGCTCATGCTGATGTTTGGCCATTTTACCGTGCTCGCCGTTTAAACCTGCCACACTGATGCCACGCC
>JAZGFQ010000105.1:0-8692 GCA_036479635.1 Arenicellales bacterium | reverse complement strand
ACAACCATTCTCGAAACAGTGCGCTCTGGTGTGACGGGCATCAGTCGCGGCAAAAAAACACTTTAAGCTGGTTTTCAGTTTAAATTACATTATTAATTTTAAAAATATTTGAAACATTATGAAAGTTTATTACGATAAAGACGCAAACCTTGATTTACTACAAGGTCAGAAAATTGCAATTTTAGGCTATGGCTCACAAGGCCACGCGCACGCGAACAACCTTAAAGACAGCGGTATGGATGTTGTTGTGGGTTTACGTCAGGGTTCAAACTCGATTAAAAAGGCACAAGATGCAGGCTTAGAAGTAACGAACGTTGCGGATGCCGTCTCTCAAGCAGATATGGTGATGTTGTTATTGCCTGACGAGAGCCAAGCCACTATTTATGATTCAGAAATTAAAGATAACTTAAAGCAGGGCGCTTCATTATTATTCGCGCACGGCTTAAACGTACATTTTGGTTATATCACACCGCGTGATGATATTGACGTATTCATGGCTGCGCCTAAAGGCCCAGGCCATTTAGTGCGTTCAACTTACGCTAATGGTGGTGGCGTACCGTGTTTAGTGGCGGTTGCGCAAGATAGCTCAGGCAAAGCCTTAGAGAAAGCGATTGCTTACGCTTCTGCGGTTGGCGGCGGCCGAGCAGGTATCATCGAAACTACATTTAAAGATGAAACTGAAACAGATTTATTCGGTGAGCAAGCGGTTTTATGTGGCGGCACAACCGCCTTGGTTCAAGCCGGTTTCGAAACCTTGGTTGAAGCGGGTTACCCTGCTGAAATGGCGTATTTTGAATGCTTGCACGAATTAAAGTTGATCGTTGATTTAATGTATGAAGGTGGTATTGAGAACATGCGTTATTCAATCTCTAACACCGCTGAGTTCGGTGATTTAACCCGTGGTCCGCGCATCGTCAATGAGCAGACAAAAGCTGAGATGAAGAAAATCTTAACTGAAATCCAAGATGGCACTTTCGTGAAAGAATTCATGGAAGATAACGCACAAGGCGGCAAGGTTTTCCCTGAATTGCGTGCTAAAGCAGCATCGCATCAAATCGAAGAAGTGGGCGCGAAGTTACGCGGCATGATGCCTTGGATCAACGCAGGTAAAATTGTTGATAAGAGCAAGAACTAAGTTCTCGTTTTATAAGGTAAGATCAAAGGGCAGTGAAAACTGCCCTTTTTCGTTTGCGGTCATTGCGCGCTAATGCATCAGTATTGGCGCGGCAACCCAAGGGCTAAGCCTCGTAAAGTTATATTTTGACAAAATAAAAAACCTAACCATGAAAACATATCCAATTATTGCAAGAGAAGGCTGGGAACGCTTAGCCGTAGGCTTGATCGTCAGCTTATTCGCGACGTTCACCATCGGTGGCTGGTCAGTTTTTTTCTGGGTAGGCTTTATTTTTATGTTGCAGTTTTTTCGAGACCCGCCTAGAAATATTACCGCAGCGGCCAATGAGATCGTCGCGCCTGCCAGTGGTAAGGTGATTAAAATTGAGCAAGTGGAAGACCCTTACTTAAACCGGCCATGTACCAAAATCAGTATCTTCATGAATGTTTTTTCAGTGCATTCAAACCTGATTCCAATTTCTGGCACGATTAAACAGCGTTGGTATTCCCCGGGTAAGTTTTTAAACGCGGCGGTGGATAAAGCCTCAAGCGAGAACGAGCGGAACGCCTTGTGGGTTGAGACTGAAGACGGTCAAGACGTGGTGTTTGTTCAGGTGGCAGGCTTAATTGCACGCAGAATCTTATGTTATGTTGTTGAAGGTGATGAAATGGATACAGGCGACCGCTACGGCTTCATCCGTTTTGGCTCGCGGGTTGATTTATATCTGCCACAAGACGTCACCGTTAAAACGCGCTTGGGTGATTCCGTTCATTCTGGTAATGATATTATTGCCACTTTAAGCGCACACTAGCACGATGACAGCGAAAAATAATCGCAGGGGTGTTTATATACTGCCTAGTTTGTTTACGACCGCAGGTTTGTTTTTTGGTTTTTACGCCATTATCCATGCCTCTTTAGGTGATTTTGGCGGGGCAGCAGTGGCAATTTTAATTGCCATGATCACGGATGGCTTAGATGGGCGCGTGGCGCGTTTAACCAATACCACCTCTGAATTTGGCAAGGAATATGATTCTCTGGTTGATTTAATTGCCTTTGGTTTGGCGCCTAGTTTGGTGCTGTATTTTTGGTCACTGCAATATTTAGGTAAAACAGGCTGGTTAATTTCCTTTGTTTACGCAGCGGCGACGGCCCTGAGGCTCGCACGCTTTAATACGGTGGATACGGATGAAAAGCGTTATTTCTTTGGTTTGCCTTCTCCTGCGGCCGCGGCATTTGTCACCTTTTGGGTGTGGAGCATGCATGAGTTTGAAGTGCAAGGCTCTAAAATCACTATTATCAGTGCGTTAATCGTGGTGTTTGCTGCCCTGATGATGGTCAGCAGTATTAAATATCGCAGCTTTAAAGATTTTGATGCAAAGCACAAAGTGCCGTTTGTGGTGTTACTTGGCGTGGTGTTTATCTTTGTATTCATCTCGTTTGACCCGCCTAGAGTCTTATTCTTAATGGCGGCAGCGTTTGCTTTATCTGGCCCGGTTGTTTGGTTGTTGCGCTTGCGTAAAGGCGAAGAGAAATGGGAGAATATTATTGAAAATCAGGATGAGCCTGACGCTGAGACTGACGGTACAGATTCTAAGGATTGACGCCAAATCATAATAAGGACTTATTTTCATCATAAGAAATACTTATCTCAAGGTGTATGTTACGCTAGCAGTTATGTAAGCAACCCTTAAAATAACCTTAGAGAAAACGCTATGAAACCTGCTGTCAAAGTAGCTGTAACCGGCGCAGCTGGCAATATTGCCTATTCATTAATTTTTCAAATTGCCTCGGGCAACATGCTGGGCAAGGATCAGCCTGTTATTCTTCAACTCATCGAAATCCCACCCGCTATGGGCGTGCTGCAAGGCGTATTAATGGAACTTGATGATTGCGCCTTTCCGTTGCTTGAGTCCGTGATGGCAACCGATGATATTCACAAAGGCTTTGAAGACATTGATTACGCTTTATTAGTGGGCGCAAGACCGCGTAGCAAAGGCATGGAGCGCAGTGATTTATTATTAAGTAACGCGGAGATTTTCTCCGCACAAGGCAAAGCAATTAACGCTGTGGCAAAGCCCAGCGTACATGTGCTGGTGATCGGCAACCCAGCCAATACCAATGCCTTAATTGCCATGCATAATGCGCCAGATATTTCCTGCAAGCAATTTACGGCGATGATGCGTTTAGATCATCAGCGTACCTTAGCGCAGCTAGAGATCAAAACGGGTGTGCATCACACCAAAATAACCAAAGTGGCGGTGTGGGGCAACCATTCGGCAACGCAATACCCAGATATTAATCACGCTTTACTCGATGGAAAAGCGGCGTTAGATTGCGTGGAACAGGCTTGGGTAGAAAACGCATTAATTCCCACCGTGCAAAACCGCGGTGCGGCGATTATCGAAGCGCGCGGGGCCTCTAGTGCGGCCTCTGCGGCTTTATCAGGCGTGTATCACATGAATGATTGGATCCTCGGCAGCCATCATAATGATTGGATCAGCATGGCGGTGTGCACCAGTGGTCAATATGATATTGAGCAGGATTTAATTTTTTCTTTTCCCGTTACCTGTGACCACGAAGATTACAAAATTGTTGAAGGTATCGAGATGAATGATTTCTCGCTGGCACGCTTGAAAATCACTGAGCAGGAGTTGATTCAAGAGCGGGATGCCGTGCGGCATTTGTTGTAAGAAGGAAGGTTTCAGGGGAAGGTGAGCGGCATTTTAGGAACGGCCGATAATCCCCCCATTTTTAAGGGGCTTTAAAAGTAGAACGTTAAGCCACACATATGTTTATTGACCCTTTAAATTGCACTTTCATATAAATCTCATTATAATCTAGTCAGACTGGTTATAAAAGGTGCAAAAATGAAAAATGATACATGGCAGTTACAAGATGCTAAGAGCAAATTTAGCCAAGTAGTTGATAATGCAATGCACAATAAGCCGCAGTTTGTTACAAAGCATGGTAACAATGCGGTCGTTGTTCTTTCGTTTGTAGATTATAAAAAAATAATAAAACCAAAAACAAACTTGGTTACATTTTTAATAAACTCCCCACTCTCGGAGATTGATATAGATACATCAAGAAACAAAACTGATTTTCCTAGAGATGTTGAGTTATGAAGTATCTTTTAGATACGTGTGTCATTTCAGAAATAATAAAACCCAAGCCTAATAAAAATGTAATTTCTTGGTTAACGAATCAAGATGAAAGTGAATTATTTCTAAGTGTATTAACGTTTGGGGAACTTGAAAAAGGCATAGAAAAAGCGCCTGATAAAGTCAGAAAGAAAAAACTAAAAGCATGGGTAGAGGAAGACTTAAAACAAAGGTTTGAGGGTAAAATACTCCCTATTGATCTAGAAGTATCAACTCACTGGGGAATCGTGCAAGGCATTGCAGAAAAGGCTGGTAAGCCTATGCCCGCACTTGATGGTTTGATTGCAGTTTCTGGACTTGTAAATAATTGTATTGTCGTTACTAGAAATACTTCAGATATGGCGCAAAGTACAGTAGCGTTGTTTAACCCTTGGAATTAAAAAAGTATAACAAGCGCTTTAATTTGACGGATTAAAAGCAGGGCTTATCGTCGCTCTGCCATTTCGTTTAATGATACCGAATGATTGAGTTCAGCTATGTTAAACCGCCCGATAACTTAAGCGGGCGTTCTATGAAGGTAGCCGAGTATTAATGCCTGCCACATAATAATGTATTGGAATACTCTGAAATAGCGCGCATTAACTAGGTGAGGAAAAGACAGCGGTGCTGATATCGCTTAAAATCAGCGCATGCAGATTAGCGTTATCATTCCAACTTTCAACCGTGCCCACACACTCAAAAGAGCGTTAGATTCTGTGCTCGCTCAGCAATACCTGCCTGCGGAAATTATCGTGGTAGATGATGGCTCAGAAGATGAGACGCAATCGTTATTAGAAGGCTATCCAAATATTGTTAAGTTCAAGCAGGCATCGAACCTAGGCGTGAGCGCAGCGCGAAATACGGGTATAGCAGAGGCTAAGTACCTGTGGTTGGCTTTTTTAGATTCAGATGATGAGTGGCTGCCTGAGAAGCTAGAAAAACAAGTTGAAGCCGCTGAGCATTATCCTGAGATTTCGATATTTCACACGGATGAGATTTGGATACGTAACGGTAAGCGCGTGAACGCCATGAAAAAACACGCTAAGCCCGATGGTTGGGTATATTCAGCCTCGTTGCCTTTATGTTGTGTTTCACCTTCGTCTGTTTTATTGCATCGTAAAGTGCTTGAGCAGTGCGGTGGTTTTGATACTGATTTTCCAGCCTGCGAAGATTATGATTTATGGTTAAGGCTCTTTAATCAGTTTCCCGTAAAGCTCATTGATGAACAATTATTGGTGAAATATGGTGGGCATAAAGATCAATTATCCCATCAGCATTGGGGGATGGATCGATTTCGGGTTAAAGCCTTAGATAAAATATTGAAATCACACGCTTTAAAGGGCGAAAACAGGGCGCTTACGGTACAGATGTTACAGGAAAAATGCCACATCTTAATTAATGGTGCTGAGAAACGTGGTCATACCGAGCTTGCCGAGCAATATACCGCTTTGGCTTCACGTTACGCATGAATAAGCTGATGATCGTCACTGCCTTAATGGCAGAAGCGGTACCGATAATTGATGCGTATAAAATGCGTAAAGAACCTAAAAAACCGGGGTATCATCATTATTCGGTGAGCACACCAGCAGGGCCGATTGAGTTACTGGTGTGTGGGCTAGGTACGCAACAAATGCGAGAAGGCTTGGAAGGTTTTTTTCGAATTCAGACTACGTTAAAGTTAGAGGACACTCAGGAAATAATCTGGATAAATATTGGCGTTGCAGGCGCATTATCTCATTCCCTTGGGGAGCTGCTCTGGGTCGGGGCGATTGGCGAGACTGAAATAGCAAGACTGCCGCAAACGGCTGAACAAATTCGAGTGATCAGTTTAGATACGCCCAGTATTGACTATAAAGTGAATACCTTATTTGATATGGAGGCTGAGACATTTTTAGATGTCGTCATGCAATATTCAACGCATCTTAAGCCCCAGCGTAGGGTGTTTTGTGCTAAAGTCGTTTCAGATAATCAGCAAGCACCCCTCGTTGAAATGAGCGTAAAATCTCGAAAAAAATGGTTGAGTGCGTTACTGCAAAAAAACATAGCGTCATTGAGAAATGACATTAATAATATAATTAAAACAATGGATTAATTCACAATGTTAAATTTAAATATGATTTCAAAATTAATAAAATATGTGGCCAATGTTACTTTGGCAGCGGTTATGTTGTTCAGTGCCTCAAGCAGTTTTGCGGCGACGTTTGAATCGCAACTTAGCATGGATGGGCAAAGTTTATATTTAAATGGTGAAGGCCCGCGTAAAAAAGCCTTTATCAAATTATATGATACGGCTTTGTACCTCACTGAAAAAGGCAGTGATGCTGAGGCGATCGTCGCGGCAGATCATGCAATGATGATCAGCATTGTGGTGAAATCAAAACTAGTGACGGCCAAGCGTATTACGGAGGCCTTCGTTGAAGGTTTGGAGAAATCTACGGGGGGTAATCTTTTGCCCATCAAAGCTGAGATGAATAGCTTTTTAAGCGTATTTGAAGCAGGTGTTGCTAAAGGAGACCATTTTGATTTCCTTTACGCGCCGAACAAAGGCACGGCGATTTCTAAAAATGGCACAGCCGAGAAGACCATTGCTGGGCTGAACTTTAAGCAAGCTTTATTCGGTATTTGGTTATCTAAAGACCCGATTGCAAAGAAACTTAAAGCACAGTTACTCGGCCAATAAGCCTGCCACATAAACGCCTATATAACCGATAAGTCATTAAACAATCATGGCCAGTAATGTTGAAGCCCTAAGGCAATCTCCGCGCGTTCCACCTCAATCGTTAGAAGCAGAGCAATCCTTGTTAGGCGGTTTGATGCTTGATAGTCGGCACTTTGATGATGTTTCCTCCGAGCTAGAATCAAAAGATTTTTATAATAAAAACCATAGCCGTATTTATAAAGCAATTCAAAGCTGTATCGAAGCGAATAACCCGGTGGATGTCGTCACCATTTCTGAGGTGTTAGAACGTTTTGAAGAGTTAGAGCAAATCGGTGGCTTGGCCTATCTAGGCTCTTTAGCGAATAACACGCCCAGCACCGCGAACATCACCTCTTATGCGCGCATCATTCGCGAACGTTCAATTTTGCGCCGCTTGATCAATGCCTCAAACGATATTGCCTCCAGTGCCTATAACCCTGATGGTCGCACCCCTAGGGAAGTTTTAGATTCCGCTGAGCAAGCGGTTTTCAGCATTTCTGAGAGCGATGGCAAAAAACGCGATGGTTTTTCTTCTATGAAAAACTTGGTTTCAAAATCATTAGATCGAATTGAAGAATTAGATAAAAGTGGCAGCGCAATTACCGGCATTTCAACAGGTTTTGCTAAATTAGATGAAAAAACCTCTGGTTTACAAAACGGTGATTTAATTGTCATAGCAGGGCGGCCATCGATGGGTAAAACCTCTTTTTGTATGAACTTGGCCGAATTTGCGGCGATCAGCGCAGATTTAACCGTTGCAGTGTTTTCCATGGAAATGCCAGGTGAGCAATTATCCACGCGTTTAATTTCATCGTTAGGGCGCGTAAATTCTACGCGCCTTCGTACGGGGCAACTTAAAACAGATGATTGGCCACGGGTAATGAATGCTGTGAGTTTATTATCGAAAGCCAAAATTCATGTCAATGATTCTGCGGGCTTAACCCCGATGGAAATCCGTTCTCATTCACGCCGCCTTGCGCGTGAGAAAGATGGCCTAGATATGATTGTCATCGATTATTTGCAACTGATGCAATCGAGTGAAAGCAATGAAAACCGCGCCACTGAAATCTCTTACATGACGCGTTCATTAAAAATGCTGGCCAAAGAACTGAACGTGCCTGTGATTATTTTATCGCAATTAAACCGTAGTTTAGAGAACCGCCCAGATAAACGCCCGGTGATGTCGGATTTACGCGAATCAGGCGCGATTGAGCAAGATGCGGACGTGATTTTCTTTATCTATCGAGATGAAGTCTATGATGAAGATTCTAACGATAAAGGCACTGCTGAGATCATCATCGGTAAGCAACGTAATGGCCCGATTGGTAAGGTAAGGCTTGCGTTTATTGGCGAGTTTACCCGCTTTGAAGATCTCACCATGGCCGAGCCATCGGGGTTTCAAGGAGGTTAAAGCCTCCTTGATTTATATGCGCTTAGCTTAAGCATCTAAATGTCTCATCTACCCCGCGCATGGGCAGAATTAAGTGCTGAGGCGCTGATTCATAATATAAAGCGTATACGCGCGTTGAGTGATGCCAAAGTGATGGCAGTGGTCAAAGCCAATGCTTATGGCCACAAAATGCAATGGGCGGCGAATACCTTAGCACCTTATGTCGATGCTTTTGCTATCGCGACACTCGACGAAGGCATTGAACTTCGAGCATTACATGCGAACGTACCGATTACTTGCTTAAGTGGCTTTTATGCGCCAGTGCAAATCGAGGCATTTAAAACACATCA
>JAZGFQ010000104.1:0-9795 GCA_036479635.1 Arenicellales bacterium | reverse complement strand
AATCACCCAAGATTTAGACGTTGATCTCGCCATCGTTGCGCCAGACGGCAAGCAAGCGATGATTGAGCACGCTGAACAGCTTCATACTTTAAATATTCCATTTTTCTTTGATCCAGGCCAAGGTTTGCCGATGTTTGATGCCGATGAACTTAAACGCTTCATTGAGATCGCTGATTATGCCGTTGTGAATGATTATGAATCTGAGATGCTGTCTAAAAACTCAGGGCTATCCATCGAAGAAATCGCGACATCCGTCAAAGCTTTTATCATCACGCGTGGCAGCAAAGGCGCTGAGATTTACACAGATGGCCAGCGCATTGATATTCCCGTTGCCCCAATTGGCAAAGCCTTAGATCCAACGGGCTGTGGTGATGCTTTTCGCGCGGGCTTACTTTATGGCGTAAAACATAATCTTGATTGGTCAGCCGCTGGGCGCATGGCTTCCTTGCTAGGCGCCATCAAAATAGAGCATAATGGTACGCAAAATCACCATTTCACAATGGCTGAATTTAGCGCACGTTATGAAGCGGCATTTAAGCAAACATTAGACGTATAACCCTTAGGAGTACTGTATGGCTGAGAGCAAAAAATCTGAAAGAATCGCTGAACATTATTCGGCCATCATGACCGAACTCGGTGAAGACGTTAAACGCGAAGGCATCGTTAAAACCCCACTGCGCGCAGCTAAAGCCATGCAGTTTTTAACCGAAGGCTACGATCAAAACTTAGAAGATGTCATCAATAACGCCATCTTTGAAACCGATAACGACCAAATGGTCATCCTAAAAGACATCGAATTTTATTCGATGTGCGAACATCACCTTTTACCGTTTATTGGTAAATGCCATATTGCCTATTTACCCAAAGGCAAAGTCATTGGTTTATCCAAACTCGCACGCATCACCAATATGTTCGCGCGGCGCATGCAAATTCAAGAAAACCTCACCCAACAAATTGCCTTAGCGGTGGAATCAGCCATTGATGCGCGCGGCGTGGGTGTGGTGATCGAAGCTAAGCACATGTGTATGATGATGCGCGGTGTGCAAAAACAAGGCGCGACCATGCAAACCTCAATGATGCTTGGCACTTTTCGTAAAGATTCAAAAACGCGTTCTGAGTTTTTGCGCTTGATTGCCAGAGACTAATCTTAAAAGTTGAGCAATGATAAAACTGCTCATTATTGATGGTTTGAACTTGGTGCGGCGGATTTACTCTGCCTTGCCCGCCAACGAAAATGATACCCCTGATATTGACCAATTCCTTAAAGCCTGCGATAACGCCTTTGCGCGCGCCTTAAAGCAGCATCAACCCAGCCACGCAGTGTGCGTGTTTGAACATTACGACACCACTTGGCGGCACGCTTTGTATCCACCCTATAAAGCCAATCGAAAACCCCAGCCCGAAGCCATGTTGGCTGCATTTCCTGCCTTACAAACAAAGCTTGAACAATTAGGTATTGCCTGGCTGAACATCGAAGGCTATGAGGCCGATGACATCATCGCCAGCATTGTTCATGCCACTCAAAAACATGATTGCTATAACTTAGTGCTTTCAACCGACCAGCTCATGGCGCAATTATGCAGTGATCAAACGCATTTTCATGATCATTTCAATGATGCAGCCATCACCCCGAACACCATTAAAACCAAATACAACATTGACACCACCCAATTAGCTGATTACTTTGCCTTAGTCGGTTCTAACTCGGTGAATATCCCCGGTATCGGGGGCATTGGGGCTAAAACAGCGAATCAACTCATTCATCATTACGGCAATATTCCTGCCATGATTCAAGCCAGTGAAGAAAACAAGCAGCACGACCAACCAGATAAAACACTGAGCCGCCTTGAAGGCAGACAAGCCGAGCTCTATCTATATCGCGCGCTGTTTACCTTACGAAACGATTGCCCGATTGGCAGAAATTTAAAAGCTTGGCGAATTTTAAAGGCAAATTAATACCACTTTTCCTTGCTGAGTTTTAACCGGAAAACAAAGCGTATCATCATCTGTGGCGACCACAAACTTCCTTAACACCCCTGTATTACCCGTAGGCGTGCCCGTTGTATTACCAACAACATAATGCTCACCAAAAGTATCGTACCCAAAGCCATTGACGAACATATTTAACTCTTCGCCCGTATCAAATTCAAAGAAATTTTGTTTATCAAGACTATAGAACAACCTACCTTGTGGGCTATCGAATTTTTTTGACCAATCTCCAAAAATATAAGCCCCATTTAACGCTGGTTTATTTGAGCCTCGATAAATATAGCCTCCAATCACCGAGAGCCCTTCATCATGATCATATTGCATGATTGGATCGCTTAAGCCTACGGGTGCTGGATCAGGCTCAATATTGCTCGCATAGCCACTCTCGTTACCATTGGCATAAAAATAAAAACGACCTTCTTTTTGATTCCAGCCATAGTTATGGCCTGCAATGATTTGATTCACTTCTTCAATATCATCTTGACCGACATCGCCTGCGTATAAATCGCCCGTGAGATCATCAAAGGAGAAACGAAAGGTATTACGCAAGCCATAGGCATAAATCTCATCTAACTTAGCCGCCTGCCCCACAAACGGATTCGTCACAGGAATGCCATACTGGCCATTTACCGATAAAACACCTGAGGCGTGCGTAGGATCAATCCGTAATATCGCGCCCAGTGGGTTGCTTAAATCTTGACCATTACCCGATACCCCATGGCCGACACCTTTATCATCTCGGTTGCCGCCATCGCCCAATGAAATATATAAATATCCATCGGGCCCGAATGCAATCATGCCACCGTTATGATTAAACTGAGGTTGATCAACACGCATCAATACGCGCTTAGTGCCGGTTATTTGTAAGGGATTTTTCAGTGGCATCACAGCTTGCCATTCGGCAATCACGCTTTGATGATTTGCGGTCTCAGCACCGCTTAGCGTTGTGAAATCAGCTGAGCCCGCCACATCTTCAGATTGATAGGTGTAAAACAAGCCATTACTTTGAAACTGTGGATGAAAAGCTAAGCCCAATAAGCCTCTTTCGTCAAAATTTAAATTGGGAAAAACCGCAGCTAAATCAGAGACAATTTCATCACGCCCAGACGGGCTTAAATCTAGCACGCGATGTTTTTGACCAGTATCCACATTGACCTGCCAAACATAACCAGGTTGATCTAAGACAAAGACTGAATCATTAATGCCTGGTGCTGGAATCGCTAAATTGGGCGCAGTAAAGCCCGTTGCGATGGTTTGCAGCTTAAGCTGCATGCCGAGTGGAATACTTTGAGGAATCAACTGCGCATTCAGTGCAGAGAAATTAGGGGGTGCATGGCTTAATAGTTCAGCATTTCCATCACAATTCGAGCCCGAAGGCACGTAACAATGTATCGTATTATTGGCCCCTGCTTTCCAACCAGGTTGTCCATGCCCGATGATTTCAGCGATGTTTGTTAATCCTTTAAGGTCAGTGTCTGAGTCTGTTTCGTTGATTGAACGTAATGTACTCCTAAAGTTATTTCGGTTTGAAGCAATATACGCAAGGCGGATATCCCAGCCATAATCATTCCAACCATTACCGCCATCAGTTCGCTGATGACAAAGCTGGCAATTGGCTTCAGCATCACTATTCGAGTGAGGGTATTCTGCTTGCCATTGCGTGAGCAGACTAGGAAATGCAAAGACACTATTCGGTGATAAACCTGTAAACAGGCAGCCTAATAAAATAATGAATAAGCGCCTCATCGTTTAATCACACTCAAACGTGGAACAAATTGCTAAACATCCCTACTTGTTCAATCTGTGCATTGGCGCGATCTGGAAACACCACGCCCGATGAGCCTGATACAACCCAATCGCATAAGCTACCGAAATGTTGGTCAATTTGGGTTAAGCCTAGGATATCGGGCGTACTGATATCTTGGTCTTGAATGCGATCAATCTCAGCCTCTGGAAATAAATCACCGTAAAGACCACCTGTTACCTTTTCACCGATCATAAACATCATATTACCTTCACCATGATCTGTGCCATTGCCTCCGTTATCACGCAACTGACGGCCAAACTCGCCTGCAATGAGCATCACTAAGTTTTCACGGTTAACATTGGTGCCTGCATCTAGTTCTAATGCTTGCCATAATGCAGACAAGCCTTTATCCGCTCCAAAGACATCTTCTAAGTTTTCATTTATGTCTTCAGCTTGATCACCATGTGTATCCCAACCACTGAGTTCCATTGAAAGTACGCGGGCATCTAATAAATCATGGGAGGCCAAAGTATCGTAAGCATTACGAATTTGCTCACCAAAGTTTCGACGAAATAATAAGGCCGAAGGGTTATTGATACCAACAACGTTACTTTCATATAAAGCTTCAATCCTAGGCGGAATCGGAACGGTAGCAAGGCGCTGTTGAATCAAATCTCCAAAATAACGAATTTTTGTTTCATGCTCTAAAAAGCGCTGATAAATTGAATCATTGGGTAATTGGGCATGCAGGCTTTTGTAATAAGATTTTGCTGCACGCGCTGCTTGATCTTGGCGGCGTTCATACCGAGCATTTTCAGCATGATTAAACTCATGAAAGCCAATACTACGACTATTCGCCACTGAGATTAAATGGCTGTTATCCACTGCATTAATATTGCTTCCATCTGGGCCAAAACAAAACCGACTAGGGATGTGAGTCAACCCAATCGCATTTTCTCCTGCGGATACTGCCAACCTGCCGCCCCAGCCCGAGCGATTCAATTGCCCTGCCTCTGAGTTTCGATTACCTTGATTCATCACTAAGGTTGCATGATCATGTGCGCGACTATCAATGCTGTACGCATTATTAATAATCGCCACATGGCCCGCATCCCACATTTGCGTAAACCAACCACAGGTTTTAGCAATGCCAAACGTTATACCATTATGGCTACGATGATCGAATTGATTGTTCCAATGGTTTTGCATCGCACTGGCCGTATTGCTGATACCATGTGCGCGCGTTCGGTTTCGCCAATAGTGGTAACCAAAACTGTTGGTGTTAGCGCTATATTCTGGCACGATAAAATGACGTAAATCTGGCCCCCCTTCTAGCATCAAATTTAATAATACGCGCTTTGAGCCCAAACTCTGGAAAGCCGCACTACTCTCATTAATAAATGTAGGCAAGCCACCGACGCCGTACACCAAGCCAGTGAGCATTGCATTTTTCATGAAGCGTCTACGGTTCATTATTGGGCCTCCTCCGCCATGATAAATGGCGTTGCTAATATGAAGTTAATACCTTGCCCGATCTCTCTGTTTGCTTCTTCACGATCGTGTGCATCCACGCTTTCTAAGTCTATTATTCTATTGCCCATTTCATCAATTAAAGCCGCCATGTCCGTCGCTTGTAATTCAGCCGTGGTAAAACCCTTTTCTAATAATACGATCTCAGCCGCGCTTAATTCGTCATCGCAACGGTAAGGATTTGGCCCATCGCGCTCTAATAATTCCAACGGTGTGCGGTTATGATTAATATCTGATTGTGACGGCACGATCCCTTCGGCAATCCGCCTTTCTTGAACACAATACAATTGATTTAAATCTCTATCCGTTGCCATCAACGCCACCAAATGCGCGCGTTCAACCGCCCCATAATATTTACCACCATCGCCCACAAAATGCTGCCATAACCACTGTGCCACATCATCCGCTCTGTAAACGCCTGCCTGCTTTGGAATGATCTTTGCCCAGTCTTTCAACCACGGTGCACCGTTATCGCAATCATCACAATCCGTGCGCGCTTGTTTATATTCACGAACAACAAAACGATTATAATTATTTTCCATCACCACGGGCGCATCTGAAGCCTCAACACCTGTTTGCCCACCAAAAACATTGTGCAAAGGCCGGAACACTTCAACATTTTCAGCTACAAATGAGCGGTCTGGCGTATAAGTTGATGCTATATCATATAAATCTAAGAGCGCTTCGGTATTATCGTGAATCAATTTATTAGCGATGTAAATGAATCGATCAATACTAGGAAAGTATTTCACTCGGTCTGGTGCATGAAATAACTTAGACACCGCATAAGCTTGAACAAATTCAAGGAAGTTTTTTGAAGGCATGCTTGCCCATGCAGCACGTAATTGCGTTTGTTCATCAACGCTTAAATCATCATCTGCTAAGCCTGAAACAATTAAAATGGGCAAGGTTGCTAAACTTTCAGGATGTGCAATGGCAATATCGGCAATGTGATCTATCTTTGCCGCGGCATCCGCACCATTGATCATCCTATTAAGCACATTAACCTGCTCAATATGGTGATACTCGGTTTGAAAAGTAATCACCTCAGGTAAACGTTCATTGTCATCATCATAATCAACCCGCATATCCGTTAGCGCTTTGGCTGTTTCTGGAATCGTCACGTCTTCATGATGCGAAAGACCTAGTGGGTCTTGCTCGCCTAAAATACCAAAAAATAATTGATGGATTTCTCGTGCGAAATCTTCGTTACATTCGCAAATAAAGGGGCCATTTTGATAACCCCCATTGATGCTATCTTGTACCCAGCGGTTTTCATTATGCGCATACTGCATCGCAACCGCTGCTGATTTTGCCGCTTCGGCAATCACGGTTTTATACGGCAACCCTGCCTCATGCGCATTCATGATGGTATCGTAATAATAGGTTAATTGTCGATGCGTGACCGCTGCATCTAAATTAACCGCCATATGATAATTGGTTTCCCAGTAACCGATTTTCTGACGAAATGGGTTTAACCCACGCGTGGTCGCCATGCGTGACCAGGCACCTTGCGTATTATAATTATCGACTCTTAAGCCAATTCTTTCGTAATTGTCTTCCTCAACCGCATGAAGCTCAATGGGTAGGTTTGAATTCAAATCACCCAAATAAGTTCTAAAGCCCCAAAAAGTGCCATCAAGCGAAGCGGGTTCAGGATATTTTTCACCTGAAGGTAGAGGCGATAGTTTTAAATTATGCGGTTCAAAGTTCAACATCTCCTTAATCGCAACATCCGCTGGCATATCAGCCCATGTTTGAATTTGCGCATCCGTGGCGTGCCCGCCAAAAGCAAACACTTGCAATGTTTTCCTCACTGCAAGGTTATTCCATTCATTTTCAGTCAAACTAGGCAAACTTAGCCAGTGCTTACGTTCATAATCATGCAGAATGTCATGAATACCCCAGCGTTCGCCTGGGCGATGATGAATAAACGTTAAGTTATTCTCACCCGCGTGCGTCTCATTGGGCTGAAACGTTAAGCATTGGTGTCCTGATGTTAAAACATCAATTTGAAGGCTATTCAGCTCAATGGTTAACTCACCTACTTGAACATCAACGGCATCAAAGCAAATTGTGACAGGTTCAGATTGAGCATCAAAATGCAGTGTTAAACCATCCTTATAATTCCCTTGACCATAATTATATCCATAATGATGGCTATTGAGGCTATCGAAACCCAGCTTAACTGGGCCGCCAGGTGTGTCGTCCAATAACAATAAGTGAATGGCTGACAATATAGCGGATAAAGCAGGATCATCTTCGTTAAGTTTTGCTTGAACTACTGGTGTTTGAAAAGCAATGAAGCTCATTAAACTAAGCAACAACACATGTTTAATACGACCTGTGAGCCATTGACTGAATCGTTGTACGACGAGGATAATCATATGCGCTTGCTTTTGATATAACAATTAAATCGCAAAGCAGTCTATCAGGGTTCATGACGCACGTTAAGCATTGATACGCTTATATAGATATCATTCATGCTGAATTCATTCAAAAACACAGGCCTGAAAGTACACAGAAAATAATGTGTGAATATTCTTCGCAACCAAAAAAGCGATTAATCTACTTTGACTTTTCATACCCCATAAGCAATACTAAAGCTTCGAATGGTTGCTTATATGTGCCATTAGAAATAATAATGAACAAGCCCTATTAAGCTTGTCTGTTGATAACGTTTGACTTACCAAAGAGGATAAAATGAAAAGACGTGACCTACTAAAAGGTGCGGTAACAGGTGGTGTGGCTGCAGCTGCAACCACTTTAGCTGCCCCAGCCATTGCTCAAGATCGTGTTGAAATCAACATGGTTTCTACTTGGCCAAAAGATTTCCCAGGTTTGGGTACCGGCGCACAACGCTTCGCAAAGCGTTTAAGCGATATGAGTGACGGCCGTATGCAAGTGAACTATTTCGCAGCAGGCGAGCGTGTTAAAGCGTTTGACTCTTTCGATGAAGTCGCTTCTGGTAACGCACAAATTTATCATGGTGCGGAATACTACTGGAAAGGCAAGCATCCTGGCTTTGCTTATTTCACTGCGGTACCTTTCGGTTTAACATATACTGAAATCAACGCGTGGATTCGCTTTGGTGGTGGCCAACAATTATGGGATAAACTTTCTGCAGAATATGGCCTTAAAGGCTTGATGTGCGGTAACACTGGCGTGCAAATGGGCGGCTGGTTCCGTAAAGAAATCAACTCTGTTGATGATTTGAAAGGTTTAAAAATGCGTATGCCTGGCCTTGGCGGTGACGTTTTGGCCAAATTAGGTGCATCGCCTGTTTCATTACCAGGCGGCCAAATTTATGAAAACTTAGTTTCTGGCGCGATTGATGCCACTGAGTGGGTTGGCCCTTGGAACGATGAAATCATGAAGTTCTATGAAGCGGCGAAATATTACTATTTCCCAGGCATGCATGAGCCAGGCGCGATGTTAGCCATCGGCACCAATAAGAAATGGTGGGATAGCTTATCTAACGCCGACCGCTTAATGATCGAAGCAGCTTCTTCTATGGAGAATGATGTCATGATGTCTCAATACAACGCCAACAATGGCGCGGCATTGGCACGCTTACAAGCAGACCACGGCGTTCAGTTACGTGAATTCAACGATGACATCTATGATGCCTTCGGTGAAGCCGCTGAAGAAGTGTTTGAAGGCGTGGTTGAGCACAGCCCATTAGCAAAAGAAATCCACACGAGCTTCGTAAAAGCGCGTGCAGAAATTGGCGCTTGGGCAGGTGTTTCAGATACAGCTTACTTGCGTCAACGTAACCGCGTGATTGGTCTGTAAGACTTACCCGCAATTTACGTTAAAAACGGAGCCTCATTTAGGCTCCGTTTTTTTGTATTTCACAAACCCCCTACCTTTTACACATGACGACACCTATTCGTTTCATCGCCAACCTCCTCATGGCGACTTTGATGCTGTTTTTACTGCATCGTTATTTGATGTTTTGGCAAACATGGCCAGATCTATCAACCAGTTTCGCGCAGTTATTTAACGCGCAAGAAGATACTCAAGCATCTTCACCCTCAAGATGGCAAGCCATGGCCGTTGTCTTAAGTTATACGCTCATCATTGCACTGGCTATCTGGCAATCCTTAGGCAAATCATCCCAGTCTTTAATGGATGATTCTGACCGCTATGCTCGGTGGTCAGCTGCCATCATCCGCTTCGCTTTTTGGAGTGTGTTTTTAATTGGTCTTATCGATGCCACCATTTCATTTTTGCGTATTGAAGGTTTTTTAGAGCCGCTCGTAGGCAAAAACCTAGATTCAAAGCTTGGTCAAGCAGTGTTTCGGGGGCAATACGTACATTACCCCTTATTAGCGCTCTCTGCTGTCATTGCTTATTTCACCAAGGGCTTGAGCTTTATTTGGTTGGCTTTTTTAGTGGTCATCGCTGAATTTTCCATTGTCATCACCCGCTTTGTATTCTCCTATGAGCAAGCCTATATGGGCGATCTCGTGCGTTTTTGGTATGCCGCTATTTTCTTGTTCTCCAGTGCTTACACCTTAATTGAA
>JAZGFQ010000103.1:0-11794 GCA_036479635.1 Arenicellales bacterium | reverse complement strand
CTTGCACGCGCATGATCTCAATGGCCTCGCCATTGTGCTCGACGGGAACACTTTTTAAGCCATGAGTGATCACGACGTCTTTGGTTTCAGCCTCAGCGGCTAAGACAGGCGCATTGAAAACAGACGCAAGCAGAAGTAAGGCGGATAAGGCGGTAGGTTTAAGTGAATATTTCATTTATTTTAGGGTGTCAGTCGCTTAGAATATTGATTGTTTGGGGCATTGTAGCAGAGTCGTTCCATGGTGATAGAACATTGGCGTTAGAGCGTAAACGTGTATAATTTTTAAAAGATACGATGATCATTGAAATCCTACAATTCCTAGGCATTACTTTATTGCTAGAAGTCACCCCCGGCCCTGCGGTGTTGTTTGTGATGTTTCAGTCAGCCAAATTTGGTTTGAAGCACGCTTTTGCAGGCATTTTAGGCTTAGCCACCGCCAATGTGATTTGGATTGTTTCAGTGGCCTCGGGTTTGGGTTTGTTAATGCAATCTTCTCCAAATTTTTATAATGCATTGAAATATGTAGGTGTGTTGTATTTGTTATATCTCGGTGGAAAGATTTTATTCAAAGGCATTGCCGTGCCAGAGGCTGAAAAAATAGCCGCGAGCAAATCGGTATTAAAAGTATATTTACAAGGTATTTTCACCTCGCTGACGAACCCCAAAGCCTTGTTGTTTTTTCTGGCCTTATTTCCACAATTTGCGCGTGAAGATCATTTTACGGAAGACATGATTTTCTGGGGTACACTTAAAATAATTTCGCTGGTGAGTGTCATGGGTTTATACGCGGTGGCGGGCAATGCGGTATTTCGTTCAATTAAAAACAACCGTGCGGCAGATGTGATCAGCCGTTTATTTGGCCTAGGGATTATGGGCGCAGCGCTGGGCGTTGCTTTGCATTAGCCGTTGTACTTGAATCCAAGGTATTTAACAGGGCTGATCTTTTTAAGAGTCAGTATTACTCGTTTTTGAATATATTTTTCGAGTCGTGTCAAAAGATGTAATGGTTTTCTTCTTGATTCCCTGTTTATAGCTCAGTCACACCAGAATATTTGACCCCTGACAGCAAGGCTATTTCACGATGCCATGTCGCTAAATCTTGTTTCGTAAACTGGCTGAAATCATTGTGACCACAGGCGCGTGCCATGACCTGCATTAATTCGACCGAGGCATCAAAAAAGGTATGCAGCTGTTTTGCTGATTTTTCAATATTTAAGCGTTGGCGTAAATCTTCCTTTTGAGTGGCGATGCCCGTTGGGCAGTTATTCGTGTTGCACATTCTAGCCGCTACGCAGCCGATCGCTTGCATGGCGCTATTTGAAATAGCCACACCATCTGCACCCAGCGCGAGGGCTTTCACGAAATCAATCGGCACTCGTAAGCCGCCCGTAATAATGAGCGTGACACGACCACTTGCACCTTGCTTATCAAGGTAGGCACGTGCGCGCGCTAACGCGGGAATCGTGGGCACACTGATATGGTCTCTAAACATTTCAGGCGCAGCGCCCGTGCCGCCACCACGACCATCTAATATGATGTAATCCGCACTTGCATCCAATGCAAACTGAATATCTTCTTCAATGTGATTGGCGCTCAATTTAAAGCCAATCGGAATGCCGCCTGTCACTTCTCTCACGCGATCTGCGAAATTTTTAAATTCAGCGGCGGTTGATAGATCTTTAAACGTAGGGGGTGAGATCGCGGGCGTGCCTTCGGGTATGTTTCGAACTTGAGATATTTTCCCTTTGTTTTTATTACCAGGTAGATGTCCGCCTGTGCCCGTTTTTGCACCTTGCCCGCCCTTAAAATGAAAGGCCTGTACTTTCGTCAATAGGGCTTCTTTGTAGCCAAACCCTGCACTTGCATATTCGTAAAAATATCGAGCATTAGCTGCTTGCTCTTCTGGCAGCATCCCGCCTTCACCAGAACAAATGCCCGTCCCTGCAAGATCAGCACCTTTAGCTAATGCGATTTTCGCTTCTTCAGATAACGCACCAAAACTCATGTCAGAGACAAATAAAGGGATTTTTAATCTGAGTGGCTTCTTAGCTTCTGGCCCAATGACCACTTCTGTTTCAACCGTCACGTCTTCTAGTAATGGCTTAGTGGCCATTTGAGCGGCCATAATTTGTAAATCATCCCAATGTGGTAGTTCATTTCGCGGTACCCCCATAGACGTCATCGGCCCATGATGCCCCATTTTTGATAAGCCTTCTCTGGCTAGTTGATGAATAAAGGCAACCGTTGGTTCTTCTGACGTTGCAACTGCGACAGGGAGATCAGCGCCAGAGGCTTCTGCTGCGGGGCCTTCTTGCCCCACTTGTTCAGCACTGAATTTTTTATGGGTGCCGTCACAAAAAGGCACGTTACCACTGTGTTTGCACGCGCAGAGGTAAGCGTCGCCATCTTTTTCTGCGGTGAAGGCTTTTGGGGTGAAGCTTGTTCCTGCGTGTGAGCCATCACAAAAGGGTTGGCTTTTTGAGCGCCCACAGGTACAGAAATAATAATCTTCCCCTTTGCTTAGATTAACTTTAACGGGCTTGTTATCAGCGACAATAGGTTGAGTCATTATGATATTCCTGCGTGTTTATTAGGGGATGATGACAAACTTGGGTGCTTTAATCTCAATGCCAGCAATACGACGAGTAATAGCGTTAAAGCAGGTAATTGAAATTGTGGTAATAGTGGCGTTAAGGCAATGAGGCCTGCAAATAGCACTAATTGAAAGGCTTGTGAGGATTTTAAAATATGCCTGTCTCGAATAAGCCATACGGTAAAGACGTATATGGCAACTGCCAAGCTAATGGCCCAACGAGCAGCGTCAGTACTACCATGCCCATGATCACCCGAGGCATCCACTAAAGCAGCAAAACCTGAACCTAATGCTGCGGCTGAGGAAAAAATAAAGAAGTGAGCATACGACCAAAAGAAAACATGACCTGTTTCTTCTGAGGTGAGGTTTTCATCTTCATTAAAATATAACCACCACAACATAAAGGGAACGATGGTGGCCGATATAGCAACAAAGGTAAGTTCTATTGACCAATGCCCACTCTTTTGCATGGCTTGAATAGCCAGTGCAGCGCTTAGTAAAACCTCCCCCAAAACGATGATATTCAAAAGCCCAAAACGCTCAATAATATGATGCTTATGAAAAGGTATATTTTTAGCTTTGCTTGCATAAACAGGCACAAAGAGCTCAAGCATCGAGCCTATGCCAAATAATACGAAAAATAGGTTTTCACCAAATGGAATAAAGAATGCCAGCATCACCCAAAAGCACTGTAATAGTATTAGCTCCCAAAAATAACGTTGGGCCGTAAGCTTGTACTGGGGGTTATCGTTACCTGCGCGAAACCATAGGAAAATATAGGGTATCCGCAAAGTAATATAACCAATGGCCATTAAGCGAATATCAAGCGAATCAAAAAAAGTGGGCAAGCTTCCTGCGATTAAAATAACCCCAAACATCATCACCATAATGGATAATCGATAACCCGTGTCATCATTATCAAAACCAGATGCAAACCAAGTCAACTGCATCCAAGGCCACCACAACGCAAAGAAAGCGAGCAGGAATTTTACAATTCCGTCTGCATAGTGCCCTTCTGCAATCGAGTGATGCAAACCAACCGCGGCTAATGCAATGGCGATAACAAAGACTAAGTCAAAGAGTAATTCAAGCTCGGTTGCTGCTCGATGACTATCTTCACGGTTACGCGCCAGCATGGGTCTAATCATTCTATTCATGTTTCCTTTAGGTTTTATTTTCGAGACCGTTGCATTGTAGTCATAAGTTTTGTTATTTACTTAAGTCTTTATACGCCGCAGGGATATTCAAACTAGGGTGTACCCAGCCAAATAGCGCATAACCGCCAAACTCTGGCATGGTCACTTTCTTGACCGTTTGTTCTAGTGTTAAGCCCTCATCAATGGCGGCTTGAACTTGGGTTTTAACGGTTGTAAGGTAATCAATGTGCCATTTGATGTCTTCTTTACTCATCACTGCACCATGGCCAGGTACGACACGTGCATCGCTAGGCAAGAAATCGTAGACTTTCGTTAATGTGGCGAGTGTTTCCACTAAGTGACCATCCAGCAACCATGTCAGCGCAGGTTTTGGGGCAACGATCGCATTCCCAGCCCACAGAACTTTTGATTCGGGTGCCCAAATAAATAAGTCGCCACCTGTTTGGGCGAAGCCAAAATCAATGATTTCAACAAATTTGCCGCCTAAGTCGATTCTGATCTTTCCACCTGTTTCGACCAAAATATCACCTGTATGCGGAATAATTTCCTCAATACCGCGGCCCTTACCAAAGTTTTGCATCATAAACTCGGTGTCGGCCTTGAAGTTTGCGCTCACATATTTCTGAGTATTACTATGTTGGATGATGATGGTTTCTTCTGGTAGGTACATATTTCCATAAGAATGATCGCCGTGGGCGCTGGTGTTAACCGCGTATTGGATAGGTTTGCCTGCCTTGTCTTTAACCATATCTTGAACTTGCTGGTTAAGACGTTTATTCAGCATGGTGTCAATGATTAGCACACCCTTATCGCCCACAATAAAACCACCGCTGGTGGCAACAGGCATGCCTTGTGCCTGCATTTTTGCAGCGCCTTCTGGGTAATAGGCAAAAACCCCTTCATCTAGTTTTTCTGATGTCAGGACAACCGTATTACCATCCCAGACGGGTTCGTCTGCAATGACAATATTTGATGAAATTAAAGCGGATATCGTGGTTAATGTTGCGAGTGTTTTATTAAATTTCATTTTAAATCTCCAGTTTTTTAGTTGTTCAAAAAATAATTCATTTGAACATAGCACTAGCATATTGGATCTTTATATTATTTAATATAGCTTTGTAGTCACATCATTGTTTCCTTTAAAGCCCTAGTATGAGTATTTTAAATTATATGGAAGCGTTTACCTTTACGGTTAAAACGGGCAGTTTTACGGCTGCAGCCGAGCAGCTCGGGCTTTCAAAATCGTATGTGAGCAAGCAGGTATCGCAACTAGAGCGTGATCTAGGCACGCGGTTATTGCACCGAACGACGCGCAAATTAAGTTTATCTCATGAGGGTGAAAAATTTTACCAACATTGTAAATTGATTCTGGCAGAAGCAGAAAAGGCCAAAGCCGAAGTAATGGATAACCATGACCAGCCTAGCGGGCTCATTAAACTCACTATTCCGCAGAGTTTTGTGTTGTCTGAGGCAGGGGCGGTGCTGATCAAATTTCAGAATCAATACCCAGACATTGAACTAGAAATTAATGCGAGTGGAAGCAATGTAGATTTGATAGAAGAGCGGTTTGATTTGGCCTTGAGAATTGGCGAGTTAGAAGATTCAACCATGATGTGCCGTAAGTTGATGGATTGTGAATTTCAGGTCGTGGCGTCTCAAAAATATATCAAACAGCATGGTATGCCCAGCGAGCCTAAAGCACTCATTCATCACAATTGCTTAATTTATAGCGCCTCGCAACTTAGCCGGCAATGGCCTTTTTGTTTGCCCAGTGGTGAAACGATTAACGTTAATGTGCAAGGGCGCTTAAGTTGTAATGATGGCCAGTATATTCTCAATGGCGCGCTTAACGGCTTGGGCGTTTGCTTTGGCCCTAGCATTATGTTCAAACATTACCTTGATACAAAAGCGCTTTGTTTGCTGCTGGAGGATTACGCATTGCCTGCGGTGTCTATTTCTGCGATCTACCCGCTAAATCGAAATTTAACGCGTAGAGTGAGGTTGTTGATCGATTTTCTTGCTCAAGAATTACCAGCATGATTACATCGTGCAGCAATAAGGCGTAATAAAGCGGCTCTTTTGTAGTGAGCCCATATTAAGGCCGCACTTATAAAGTTTAATCAAAAACGTGCGGTGTCACTTCGACGCTATGCTGCGCGCCTCCAAACCAAATCGTGCCTTCTTGAATAGTGCATTGCAATGACATCGTTCGATTTACGCAGTGGCTTAATGGCTCAATTTGATCTGCCGGTAAGTTAATTAATTGCAGTTTATCGAGCTTTGAAAAATCAGCTTTATTTTGCTTGTGCCAAATATCTGCACCACGGCCTGAGAAAGTATAAACTTTAATTTGATTCGATTGATTGCTGGCCTTTTTAATGCGCTTTAAAGAGGGCTGCCCGACTTCAATCCATGAATCGATATCACCTGTGAGGGTTTTGATCCATAAATCAGGCTCTTCATCCGTACTGATGCCTTTGGTGAATTCCAGTTCATCGGAAGCGTTTAAGGCAAACACCAAAATACGCACCATCATCCTCAGTTCGGTTTCAGAGGGGTGCAATGCCACGGTGAGATTGTGGGTTTGGTAATAGTGTCGGTCTAAGTCAGAGACTTGCAGCGAGACTTTAAAGATGGTTGAGCTATGTGCCATATCAGGTTTTAAGTCAGTATGATTTAACCTTCGTCCAGCAATAACTCAACACTGCTTTTCTTCTTTTCTTCTTCACTGGGCTGATCAATAATACTGTTTAAAGAAGCAGTCATTTTTTCCACCATCATGGGGCCGTCGATATCCATGATCTGATCAATTGTCCATTTGTTAGTTTGATCATCAAAGCCCATGATATCGCAGACTTTCTCGCCAAAAGTGCGCAACAAGGAATAACCGGGCATGCCGTCTTCAAAGCTACAGTTTGAATATTCGTTAAAGCGGTCATTAATCATGCCAAAATAGTCCGCACGGTAATCGCCCGCACCCATGATTTCTTCGGTGTTACGCTGAATGTGGTTAGCGGTGTTTTTAGCCAAGTCATTGACGAATTCGCCGCGTTGCTTTTCATCGAAGTCATCGTAAACCATGCGATCAGCAATATGGATTAGGAAAATAAGATATTCACGAATCACGCCCACACGTTGCATATCATCTTCATAGTGGTAATCTTCTTGATGCAGATTTTTAGCGCCCGCCAGTGAGATTTGCCAGATATTGTAGGCCAATATATTGGACTTTTCTTCTGGCGAGATATTGCTGCGGTGCTTAAATGAATTTCGTATTCTAAGTCTCATGCTAAGTCTTGAGGAAATATGATAAGTTAGGAAGATGGCAGATATTAATATACATGCGGACACTGAGCGATTAATTCAATCGGTGCAGTTTAATTGTGATCTTTCAGACAGAGAGTTTGCGGCAGATTACACGATTTGTATATATTTAATAAGGATGCGTGAATATTACCGTTGGGTGCATGATATTGCGCCGAACCTAGCCTTAGATCAATCAACCTTAATGGACTGGGTGACGAACAAGGAGGCAGATTGGGCAGCGATGCAAACAACCGATTATTTGCCGCTTAATTGGAAAGGGCAGGAATATTCAGTTTTTGACGTACAAAGCATCAACACTTTTCTAAGACCACAAGGTTTGGTCTATAGCGCAGGTTATGGGCGCTTTTCTAAGCCCGTGTTTATGCTGGCTGAGTTGGAATCATTTGAGCAAAATAGGCATTATTCTTTAACCATAGCGGGCAAGGAATTAGCGCGTGAATTAGCTGCACCACCGGCGACGCTACAAGGGCAGGAGATTTTGATTCGATCAGAAGCGATTACGCGCATGGTATGGGATTTATACGAAGAATGGCAGTGGAAAAAGCCAGATAACGCCATGGCAGAAGTGGTGAATATTTATGATTTTGAACGCCGGCCCATGCGGGCGTTAAAGCGTGCGAGCTTAGATCAACAAGAATTACTCATTCTCCATGAGTTGGGTGAGTTATTGGCCGAAGATATGTTGAGTGATGCTTGGGTTAAATTGCTCTCGACAGATAATAAACATCAACACTTATTCGCGCGTGCGGTGCGAGATTATTTGGCTGATTGTTTTTCAACGCTCCCTGGATTATTGGCGGAAGATAATGTGCCAGCCTTGCATTTTTATTTCGCCAGTTTAACGCCGATGCGCAAAGCCATGTTCCCTAGTTTGGCACGCAGTTACCAACAATGGCGCGAAACGGGCGCGGCTACGCAAACTTCGCAAGGCATTAAGCAGGCGATTGTGCAAGGCCAAGCCCATTGGCTGAAGATCGCGCGAAGGCTATTGACTGATTTCGAGCAAGAAAATCCAGAAAGAGATATGTCTATGCAAGCCTATATCGAGCAGTATGCGCTGTAATTTCAAACGGTTTCTCCATCAATGTTATTGACGATAGACAATATTCTTAGCCCCGAAGAAATTGCGGCTGCGCGCGCATTTATGGTGCAAGGTGAGTTTTTAGACGGAAAATTAAGCGCAGGCAAAATGGCGCAGAGCGTTAAAAATAATCAAGAGCTGAATCAAAGCAGTGATATTTTTAAGCGTTTAAATGCGGTGGTGTTTGAGCGCTTAATAAAACACCCAGAATTTCAGGCGGCGGCCTTGCCAAATAAAATGGCGGCGCCATATTATTCGAAATATTCTAAAGGCATGCAATATGGCGCACATGTAGATGACCCATTAATGGGTTCAGGGCCATATTTACGCACCGATGTTTCTGCGACTTTATTTTTGAGTGATCCAGAGGCTTATCAAGGCGGTGAGCTATGTGTGATGACTGATTTTGGCGAGCAAAGAGTAAAACTTCAAGCGGGCAGTGTGGTGATTTATGCTTCATCTAGCCTGCATCGCGTGATAGAAATCACTGAGGGTGAGCGTTTAGCCTTGGTGGTGTGGTTGCAATCATGTGTGCGTGAGCCCGCCCAGCGCGAGATTTTATATCGCCTTTGGCAGAGCCGAGAAAGCTTATTAGTGGCCAACCCTAAAGGCGCGGACACCCGGCGTATTGATCGGGTTTATGCGAACTTAGTGCGTATGTGGGCAGATGTCTAAAGTGGTGTTCTGCCTTTCCAATATTCAAATATTTTAATTTTTAAACATGAAGAAAATAACCATTATTGGCACAGGCTTTGCCGCCTTAACTGCTGTTCGAAAAATTCGCAAGCTTGATAAACAAGCTGAAATGACTGTGATTGCACCGCGCGCAGAATTGCATTACTTGCCCGGTATGATTTGGATTCCCAGTGGCTTGCGGAAACGCGAAGATTTAATTGTGCCGTTGGAATATTTCTTTAAGCGTATGAAAGTACGCTTTCACCAAGCTAAAGCCACTGGCTTAAGTGCGGATGGACGTACCGTATTGACGGATGCAGGTGAAGTGCATAATGAAGGCTTAGTGATTGCTTCAGGTGGCCGTTTCATCAAAAAACTTCCGGGTATTGAGCACGCCATTACACCCTGCGAGGGGATTGATGCGGCGGAAAAAATCCGCGATAAAATCGCCAAGATGCAAGGCGGTACGATTGCGATGGGCTTTGCAGGCAACCCAAAAGAGCCTTCAGCCATGCGTGGTGGGCCAATGTTTGAGTTTTTATTCGGCACTGATACCTTGCTGCGCAAACAAGGTCGGAGAGATAGATTTGAATTAGTGTTTTTTAGCCCAGCAGAAAAGCCCGGAAACCGCTTAGGCGAGCAAGCAGTAAAAGGCTTATTAAGCGAAATGGAAAAGCGCGATATCACCACGCATCTCGGCCATAAAATGAAAGGCTTTGAAGCCGATAAAGTCAAAACGGAAGGGGGTGAGTTTACCGCTGATTTAATTTTATTCATGCCTGGTATGACGGGCAGTATTTGGTTTGATAATAGCGAATTACCACGCTCATCGGGCGGCTTAATTGAGGCTGGGCGAAACTGTAAAGTAGCGGGTTTAGAGAAAGTTTATGTGGCCGGTGATTCAGGCAGTTATCCTGGCCCTGATTGGATGCCAAAGCAGGCACACATGGCGGATTTGCAAGCCGAAACTGCTGCAAAAAATTTAATCTCAGAATTTAACGGACAACCAAATGATGCTGAATTTAAGATTGAATTAATGTGTATTGTCGATTCCATGAACAAGGGCATGTTGGTTTCACGAACCGAAAAAGGCACGCGAATGCTGCCGAGTTGCAGACCTTTTCATTGGGCAAAGCGTGCATTTGAACGCTTGTATTTGCGTAAATATCGTTAAGCTTAGCGAGTAGTTCTTTTGGAATAAAAGGCTTTTAATTAGCCCTCGGATTACCTTCTAATATACACTGTCATTGCGAGCGTTGGCGCGGCAATCTCGCCACGAAGTGCCAAGAACTTAATGAAAACCACACAGGTTTTAAAAATTATTTTTGAACTAAGTGTGCCATCAATCGTCTACTTCATAGCAACGGAAAGCAAGGTAAGTGTAGCTACTTAAATTTGTAAATCGCGATTTATTTTATTGATATTTTTAATAACAATTTAAACAATATAGGTGATTATTATGAAACAAGTAAAATTAAATACAGTGCTCGCATTAGTCGGTTTATTTGCAGCAGGCAGCGTGAGCGCCATGACACTTACGCACAAAGATGTAGACTTAAATGCCGATGGTGTTGTAACCGAAGCTGAGATTGTGAATGTGGTGAAGAACCATTTCTTCAGAATGGATAAAGATGGTAACTCAGGTGTGAGCGGCCCTGAATGGTTGGAGATAGATTCTGAAAACTAGACGTTCAATCCAGCTTAAGTAAAATGGCGGCACAATCTTTGTGCCGCCATTTTTGTTTTTACAGACGTAATAGAAGCAGTCTACATGGTTTTAATTTTCTCTAATTGGATGTTTAAGTTTGTAATTAAAGTCTCGCCTTGCGCTAGTTTCTCACGCTCTTTTTCCACCACTAGCTCAGGGGCTTTATCGGTAAAACTGGCGTTGCTTAATTTGCCGCGCGTGCGCGCAATATTCGCCTCGGCTTTCTCAATTTCTTTTTCGAGCCGGCTCAATTCAGCGTCTTTATCAATTAAGCCTGCCAATGGAATCATCAGCTTCATCTCATCCATCATAGCCACGGCAGATTCAGGTGCGTCGGCTTCGTTATCGAGGATGGTCAGATCGCTAATGCGGCCAATGAACTGTAATAAATTCAGATGTTCTTCGGCATTGGCTTTATCTTGCACACTCGCGCCCACTAAGAAAACCGCTAAAGGTTTGCCGGGTGCAATGTTCATTTCGCCGCGAATTTTACGCACGCTTAAAATGAATGCCTGCACCCATTGAATGCTGGTTTCAGCTTCAGTATTTTGTTTGGATGCATCAAAAATAGGATACGATGCGCGCATGATGGTGTCGCCACTTTTCCCCGCCAGCGGTGCGATTTTCTGCCAAATCTCTTCGGTGATATACGGCATAATCGGGTGCGCTAAACGCATCGCAGTTTCTAAAACGCGCAGCAAGGTTCGGCGTGTGCCTGCTTTGATGGCATCAGAGGTGTCATCGCTGTTTAATACAGGCTTGGTTAGCTCTAAATACCAATCGCAATACTCATTCCAAATGAACTCGTAAATGGCCGTTGAAGAGCGATCAAAACGATAGGCTTCAAAACCACGCACGACTTCCGATTCTGCATATTGCAAGCGCGAAATGACCCAGTGATCCACCGTGGTGAGTTCATAGTTGTCATGGTCAGTTGCGCAATCTTTGCCTTCGGTGTTCATCAGTACAAAGCGCGCTGCGTTCCAGATTTTATTGCAAAAATTTCGATAGCCTTCAATACGCCCGGTTGAGAAATTTATATCTCGGCCATTAGTGGCCATCGCTGCGAAAGTAAAGCGCAGAGCATCGGTGCCGTAAGCGACAATGCCATCTGGGAAATCATCTTTGGTTTGCTGGGCAATTTTTTCACGCAAATGCGGCTGCATCATGCCTTCGGTGCGTTTTTTCAACAGCGCCTCTAATTCAATGCCGTCAATGAGATCAATCGGATCGAGCACGTTGCCCTTTGATTT
>JAZGFQ010000102.1:0-3630 GCA_036479635.1 Arenicellales bacterium | reverse complement strand
CGCCGCGGCTAAAGTTTTGCAGGCCAAATTAGACGAAGTGCTTAATTCAGAAAACCATCAGTGGTATTTGAATAAGATGACGGATAAGCAAAAAGCTATCCGTAAGGCGGCAACCGAAGAGTTTAAGAAGAAGTACGAGCAGTAAACCCTACTTCATTTAAGCTAAAATACTCAGCCCTTTCGATCAAAAGATAGGGCTGTTTTTTATGTATTTCTCACATCACAAAATAATTATGAACATGAAAACAAAACAATTTGCATGGCTCACTTTAGGCCCAGCCCTATTACTTCCGATCAGTTTAAACGCGAGCGAACCGTTGGCTCAGCCTGAACACGTTAAGCCAAACCTGCCCGCTTATAATAAGACCATTACGTCTAACCATGATTTAGGCTCGATGGGCTCTGTAAAGACATTAATCGCTAAAGCAAAAATAGATGATTATGAAAAATCTCTTAGAGATATCGCACTTAATAACCCTGATTCAGCGCAAGCAAAATCACGCTTAGCAGGTTTTTTGCTCTCGCAAAATAAAGCCTCTGAATCTATTCCGTTTTATCAAGAAGCGATTACCTTAGCGCCTGACAACCCCAAGTTATTTGCCGCCATCAGCGTTGCCTATTTACACCAAGCCCGCTATAAAATGGCCAAAGCGATGGCAGATGAAGCGCTTAGGTTAGCGCCTGAGATGTCTCAAGCCAAAAAACTCAATGAATATATTGAAGCCAAGCAAGAAGTGCTAGAAATGGTAGAAAAAGCCGCGACGACAGATCAATTAACGCCAAATGATGGCTTGCATACAATAGAGTAACGCACCACACTGACGGCCATGCTTTCTTATAAAACCTGTCTTAGGGCCGGAATCACCGTCACCGCATTAGCACTGACGGCTTGTTCAGAGCATCGAGGAGAAAATATCACCCAATTTACGGGGGATTATCGCTATAAAACAGGGATTGGCGAGTTTTTTGATTGCGCCTCAGCCAAAAAGTATTATGTCATCAACACTGCCGAGCATCAAAAGATTATCAAGCAATACCTAGCCTTGAATATTCTTCAGAATAACGATGTTTATATACGTGTTAAAGGCTATTTTAAGGAAGTCATTCAACTCGATGGCATTGACCCCAGCATAGAGTTCGCCCCCGTTAAATTACAAACGATTAATGCCGACCGAGGCTGCTCGCAACAAGGGAAGCACGGGCTATAGGAAATTCAGCCCAAAATAAGCCCTAAATCAAATTAAACTGCTGAGCTTCGAACCTATCCATCTTAGCGACCTCAATCAGTTCTTCTATTTTATGCAGGCTTAAACAACGATTTTTACAGCTCAACAAGCCTTTGCGACGCAATCCCTGCACCACGCGGTTAACATGAATGGAGGTTAAACCTAAGGCATCACCGATATCTTCTTGGGTCAAATAAAAAGGAATACAGTTGTCTTCGGTTGCTCGAACTTCTTGTTCTCGCGCATATAACGTTAAAAACAGATACGCTACTTTTTGCTCAGCGGTTTTATTCGCAATGGAGGTGATGCTGGAATGACAACGTTCCATTGTGGTATCGTTCATCGACTGAATCGCTAATAACAAGGCAGTGTGCTTACCCGCTTCATTGATAATTTCAGAAATAGGAAAGGAGCATAGCTTTACGTCAGATAAGGCCTGAGCAGAATGATCGTAAACCGTATTATTCCCTAACTTATAGCCCAAGAACTCGCCTGCTAACGCAAAACGAATAATCTGGCGCTCTCCATCGTGCGTGTTCTTATACAACACCACCCAACCTTCATACACGGTATAGGCTTTAGATGGGCTATCGCCTTGATGATATAAATGCTCCCCGACTTCAAGCACTAGTTGATGCGTTCTTAACGCACGCACTACATCGAGCATTTCTGTATTTAAATGCCCAAATAAAGCCGATGCGCGCACGGGGCACTGCTGGCATTTCGGTAAGTTTTTAGTCAGGGTTTGCATTTATTAATTTCAAGTATTTACGCTGTCTCATTGTTCGAGAATATTATGCTACAGACGAGGTTTCTTTGTATACGCATTTTTGTATATCCTAATAAGCAAAATAAGTATTTGTTTTTATGTGTTTTTCATCAAAATTTTTTGATATTTTTCTATTCACTTGCTGGTAAAACCCTAAATTGACATAGGTCAAGTTCAGTTTGGCTTCATCTCGGTATAGTTCGCCCACGCTGATTTGTGCTTATTTTCGGGCCTCAGCGCACCCTTAAGCCATTGCACTAGAACGTCGTGGTGAATAGAGATAATAATTGTTTAATCCTGAGGAATCACCCATGAATACAGCGGAAACGTATAACTACGATATTGTCCGTAAATTTGCCGTGATGTCAGTGGTTTGGGGCATAGTCGGCATGTTAGTAGGCGTGATCATCGCTTTCTTGCTGGTTTTCCCAGATATGCTGCACGGCATCCCCTACTTCTCGTTCGGTAGGTTACGCCCATTACACACCAATGCGGTGATTTTCGCCTTCGGTGGCAGCGCACTATTCGCCACCTCGTATTACATCGTGCAACGCACCTGCCACACGCCTTTATTTGCGCCTAGATTGGCAAATTTTACCTTCTGGGGCTGGCAGTTAGTCATCGTACTAGCGGCCATTACTTTACCTTTAGGCATGACGTCTTCAAAGGAATATGCAGAGTTAGAATGGCCGATTGATATCTTAATCACCATTGTTTGGGTCTCGTATGCGATTGTTTTCTTTGGCACGTTAGCGATTCGAAAGGTCAAACATATTTATGTGGCCAACTGGTTCTTTGGGGCGTATATCCTCACCATTGCCATGTTGCATATCGTCAATAACCTAGAGATTCCTGTCTCATGGACTAAATCTTACTCCATTTACTCAGGCGTGCAAGATGCCATGATTCAATGGTGGTACGGGCATAACGCGGTGGGCTTTTTCTTAACCGCCGCCTTCTTAGGCATGATGTATTATTTCATTCCTAAGCAAGCTGGTCGCCCGGTTTACTCATACCGTTTATCCGTGGTGCATTTCTGGGCATTGATCTTCACCTACATCTGGGCTGGCCCGCATCACTTGATTTACACCGCCCTGCCTAACTGGACACAATCCCTAGGCATGGTGTTATCGCTGATCTTACTCGCGCCTTCTTGGGGCGGCATGATCAACGGCATCATGACGCTATCAGGCGCTTGGGAAAAGCTGCGTGATGATCCGATCTTAAAATTCTTAGTGGTGTCGGTGTCTTTTTACGGCATGTCTACTTTTGAAGGCCCGATGATGGCGATCAAAACGGTGAACGCTTTATCGCATTACACCGATTGGACCATCGGCCACGTACATTCAGGCGCATTAGGTTGGGTAGGCATGGTCTCTATGGGTTCCCTGTATTACCTCATCCCACGCTTGTTCAACACGCAAATGTATAGCGTTAAGCTCATTGAATGGCACTTCTGGTTAGCCACCTTAGGCGTAGTGCTATACATCACCGCAATGTGGGTCTCAGGCATCATGCAAGGTTTGATGTGGCGCGCAGTGAATTCTGATGGCACCTTAACGTACAGTTTTGTCGAAAGTGTTCAGGCGATGCACCCGTATTACTTCATTCGGGGTGTCGGCGGTCTGATCTATT
>JAZGFQ010000101.1:0-3337 GCA_036479635.1 Arenicellales bacterium | reverse complement strand
AACAAGCCAATCGCCAAACTGATGGCGGCAAGCGCTAAGGCGGCCTTTAGTAGCTTATTATGCGTGTTCATGGCGTTTTCATGTCGCAAACAATTAAACTGGTGGCCACGCTCATATTATTATTCAGGCGCACCACCAGCGATGAAACCATTCACTCAATAAACAAGCTTATTTAACCCGCAAAGCAACCGAAAGATTTTTTAGGCCGCTTTCTTGGAATGTAACGACGATCACCTCGCATCTTAGGCTGGCGAGGCATTGCTTGTTGCTGAAATTGCTCAGTCTCTTGTTGGGTTTGTTGCTGGCCTTGTTGCTTGGCTTGCGCCTCGGCCTGATAGGCACGCGACATCTCATTTAATATTTGCATATATTTAATTTGATACGCTCTGGGCATACGCTTGAACTCAGCCTGAGATAAATTAGGGATATTTGAAAAGTCAGGGCGAATTGGCGCTTTGTTTGATCGGTTTTTCATGGGGTTGCCGAGAATATTATTCATCGGGCTGGTCATCGGACCGGTCATCGGATTAGCCATTGCATTCCCCATTGGGTTGCTCGACCCCATTCCATTGAAAGGATTCATCGTAGGGTTATTCGACATATTCGATGGGTTTCCCTGAAAATTTCCAATATTATTCTCAGGTAATTGTGTTTGGTTCTGCTGCATCCATTGCATGATGTCATCTCCATCATCGATGCTGTTCATGAACTCTTCCATCCAATACATCGGTGTGTATTCAGGCCAATCGTTATCATCCCAATATGGGCCAAAAGGCCCCATTTTCCAGATACCACCGCCCGCAAGCGCCGCATGACTAAGCAGTAATAAACCAGTGACAAGCACTGTTTGAAGTTTAATTTTCATGGTAGGCAGTTTAACAACCTTAAGGGCATAAAAAAAGCCACCCGAAGGTGGCTTTCCATTATTTAATAAAGCTGCTTTATATAGAACCTAACTTTACAAATCATAGCCACGCTCTTCGTGTGAAATAATGTCTAAGCCTTCAGCTTCTTCATCTTCCGTTACGCGCAAACCACCACAAATAACTGAAATCACCTTAAATAATACGTATGTCACAACCGCGGTATAAGCAATCGTCGCAAGCACGCCGATCACCTGCACGCTGAACTGCTCGCCAATGCTGTTAATGCCATCTGCAAACCCTTGGCCTGAGAAAATACCAATGGTAGGCGCTGCGAACACTGCGGCCAATAAAGTACCTAAAATGCCGCCAACACCGTGCACAGGGAATACATCTAAGGAATCATCAATTTTCAGTTTACCTTTTAAGAACATCGTCGCATTAAAGCACACAAAACCTGCCAACACGCCAATCACTAATGCGCCTGCAGGGCCAACATAACCAGATGCTGGGGTGATAGTGCCTAAACCTGCGACCATCCCCGTGACCACGCCCAGCGCAGTAGGCTTACCAAACCTGATTTTCTCTGCCACCAGCCAAGTCATCGCTGCCGTGGCGGCTGAAATATGTGTCACCAACATCGCCATCGCCGCATCGCCATTTGAGGCTAAAGCGCTGCCGCCATTAAAACCAAACCAACCGACCCACAACATGCCTGCGCCCGTTACCGTGAGCGTCATATTATGCGGGGGCATTGGGACTTTTGAAAAACCTGTGCGCGGGCCAATCACCATCGCTGCAACTAATGCCGCCACGCCAGCGGTGATATGCACCACCGTGCCGCCTGCGAAATCGAGCAAGCCCATCTGGCCTAACCAACCGCCGCCCCACACCCAATGTGTGACGGGGATATAGACCAATAACAGCCATAAAACCGTAAACCATACCACCACCGAGAACTTAATACGCTCGGCAAAACCGCCGATCACTAACGCGGGCGTAATAATGGCGAAGGTCATCTGAAACAAAGCAAACGACGATTCAGGAATCGTACCTGAAACGGAATCTTCCATCACGCCTGCAAATAAAACTTTGCTTAAGCCGCCAATGATATCGTTGCTGCTGCCGCCATCGGTAAAGGCTAAGCTATAACCGCAAATCAACCACACTAACGTGGCAATACCGCTGATGACAAAACACTGCATCAACACCGATAACACGTTACGGCTACGTACTAAGCCGCCGTAAAACAAAGCTAAGCCCGGAAGCGTCATAAACAACACTAAGGCTGTGGATGTCATGATCCATGCGGTATCAGCCGCGTTAATTTCATCAGCAAAACCTAACTGCGGTAAGCCGATTAATAAAAGCGTGCCGAATAATAATTTCATCGTATTAAAGCGCATCAGCATCCATCTCCCCAGTACGAATACGCACCACTGTTTCAATGTTTTGTACGAAAATCTTGCCGTCACCCACTTTGCCCGTGCGCGCTGATTCTGTTATTGATTCAATGACTTGATCGAGCAAATCGATACCCACGGCCACTTCTATCTTAACTTTAGGCTGGAAATCAACGGTATATTCCGCTCCGCGATAAAGTTCAGTATGCCCTTTCTGGCGGCCAAAACCTTTCACTTCCGTCACTGTCATGCCGCTGACACCTAATTCTGCTAATGCATTACGCACGTCTTCTAAGCGAAACGGCTTAATGATGGCGGTAATCATTTTCATTGTATTGCCTCTATTGTTTTAGTGATGATTATCTTGCCCCTATTTTTGGCGCATAGATCGATATGTTCTAGGCCGTTAGCCTAACAAAAAACACGCCTGACCGATATAAACCGAAAGGCCTAAATTTGAGCGTGTATAAGTGTCTTGTGGTCTAGGCTAAACCTCATTAGAATTTGCGCCACAAAAAACCCAACACGAGAGGCACACATGTACACATTCGATAATTTCGCATCTGCTTGGCAGATATTCTTAATCGCAGGCTTTTTGATCGCTGTGATAATGGGCGCAGTGGTGAATAAAACCGGCTTTTGCACCATGGGCGGTGTATCTGATTGGGTGAACATGGGTGATACAGGCCGTATGCGCGCATGGGTTTTAGCCATGGGCATCGCCATGATCGGCGTGGTGATATTCGAATATGTCGGCTGGGTACGCCCCAGTGATGCCTTCCCGCCTTACCGCTCGCCGAACTGGATTGTGCTTGAAAGCATTGTCGGTGGCTTAATGTTTGGTGTGGGCATGACCTTCGCCAGTGGTTGCGGCAATAAAAACTTAGTGCGCTTGGGCGCGGGTAATTTCAAATCTTTGATCGTGTTATTTATCGTGGGTTTATGCGCTTATTTTATGGTCAACCCCTTCCCTGGCAGCGATCAAACCATCGTCTCTAGCGTGTTTCGCCCGTGGACTGAAATCTCTTTGATTGATATGGGCATCTCGCAAGATCTCGGCACTTTAGTTGC
>JAZGFQ010000100.1:0-2228 GCA_036479635.1 Arenicellales bacterium | reverse complement strand
TCAACCGTGAAACCACCTTTAACACGCCCAGTTACTAAGCCCGTGAAGATATCGCCGTTGTTCTGTGCTTTTTCCAAATCATCCCATGCACGGGCGCGTAATGCACGCTCACGCGAAAGGCGCGTGTGTCCGTGGCCATCTTCGATGGCTTCAATTGCAACTTCTGTTGCATCGCCAGCTTTAACGGTAATTTCACCGTCGGCGTTTTTAAATTCTGCTAATGGAATGGCAGATTCAGATTTAAGACCTGCATCTACAATCACGTAATCATCACCAACTTCAACCACCGAACCGAGCACGAGGTCGCCGATGGTCATGTTGATTTTGCTAATACTTTCTTCTAATAAAGCTTCAAAGGATTCTGACATGGGGGAAAAACGTGGCACAACGCCACACCGGGTTTAAGATTAATATAAAGGTGAGAAATTTGTCTCACCCAAAAAATGTTCAATAAAATGAACTAGATAGACACCTTATAAGGCAGGTGCTTCATCACTTCTTCAAGCACTTCATCGATACTCAATAAGCTGGTATCGATAATGATGGCATCTTTGGCGGGGCAAAGAGGTGAATCGCTACGATTCATATCTCTTTCATCACGCTGCTGGATGTCTCGAAAAAGGGCGCCGATATTACCATCCAACCCCTTCTCCTTCAACTGTTTGCAACGCCTTTTTGCGCGCTCCTCAGCATCTGCAATCAAATAAAACTTATATGCCGATTCAGGGAAGATAGTCGTGCCCATATCTCGGCCATCTGCCACCAAGCCAGGGGCTTGCTGAAAATCATGCTGCAGCCCTAACATCGCATGGCGCACCTTAGGGTGTTTTGCCACGCGCGAAGCGTGATCACCTGCGGTTTCGTTGCGAATAAAGCCTTCAACATTACTACCATTTAGATGTGCGCCCTCTGAAAAACGAATATCGGCCTGCTCAATAATATCTAATAATGCGGATTCGTCTTCAAAATCAATTTTTCCTTGATCGGCGGCATAACCCAAGATACGGTATAAAGCGCCGCTGTCTAAATAATGCCAACCCAATGCCTTGGCTAAATACGCCGAGACCGTGCCCTTGCCCACGCCACTGGGGCCGTCAATGGTGATAACAGGCGCGCTCATGATGATGCCTCAACACGCAGGTTCAAGCCTAAACGATTCGCCAGCGCGATGTAATCAGGGAACGAAGTGGCGACGTTATCAGCCTCCATGATTTTTATCTCACCTTCTGCGCGCAAAGAAGCAATGCTCGCGGCCATCGCAATGCGATGATCATCATGGCTTTGCACCACGCCGCCAGTGAAAATAGGTCCTATATTTTGTTCGCCCTGCTCGCTGGTTTTTTGGCCTTTACCTTGAATGATGAAGCCATCAGGCGTCTCTTGGGCATCGACTCCTAAAGCGGTTAAGGTATTCACCACCGCCATAATACGATCGCTTTCTTTAACGCGTAATTCTTCTGCACCAGAGAGGCGGGTAATGCCTTGCGCACAAGCGGCTGCGATAGCAATCACTGGGATTTCATCAATCGCTAACGGCACTAAGGCTTCTGGAATATCGATCCCGACTAATTCACTGCTTTGAATGCGAATATCGGCCACAGGCTCACCGCCTACAATTCGCTCGTTTTGCAAGCTAATGCGAGCGCCCATTTTGGCTAAGATTTGAATCACACCCGTGCGCGTTGGGTTAACCCCAACGTGTTGTAAAGTGATATCACTCCCCCCACTAATCACCGCCCCAACCATAAAAAATGCGGCTGAAGAAATGTCCGCAGGTACGTCAATATCACACGCCGTTAATGAACCGCCCCCTTTTAAGCTAATGTGGTTCGCATCGGTTTTAACCTCATAACCAAAGCCGCGTAACATGCGTTCGGTGTGGTCTCGGGTTGGTGCAGGTTCAATCACCTGGGTTTCACCATCTGCGTATAAACCCGCCAACAACACCGCAGATTTCACCTGCGCGCTGGCCATCGGCAAGCGATATTCAATTGCCTTTAACTTATTTTTACGCTGATCATTACGCATTTCTAAGGGGGCGTTACCGTCTGTCATCTCTACATCAGCCCCCATCAACGCTAATGGGTCGGCAATTCGCACCATCGGCCTTGAGCATAATGAAGCATCACCGGTTAGGCGCACATTAAAATTTTGCCCTGCCAATAAGCCCATCATCAAGCGCATGGCGGTGCCTGAATTGCCTAAATCGATTTCATCATTTGGCGCGC
>JAZGFQ010000099.1:0-6342 GCA_036479635.1 Arenicellales bacterium | reverse complement strand
TCAACTGAATTTTCAGGCGCAACCTAGTCTGTTGGTCTTCACTCAATAAATCTTCATCCAAATAGATTCATTTTAATAAAAATAGATTTCTCAATCTAGGTCGTCTATCTGAAAACCTCCAAACATTGAGCTGTGTTGTTTCTGGCATTATTCACGAACTTAGCTTGTACTTTGTGTTTATCCATCTCTGCCAAACTAGGTAGTAATACTTCATTCGCCGCTTCAATGGGTTCATTTAACCATTTGTCTTGAGCGCCAGCATCAAGGATAACGGGCATTCTATGATGAATATCAGCAAGTGTTTTATTTGACCTCGTGGTGATAACAGAAAAGCTATCTATTAGGTTGCCTGAATCATCCTGCCATCTATTCCAAAGCCCAGCCACGTAAAACAGCCGTTCAGGGGCTAAGTGTATGTAATACGGTTGTTTGTCGTGTTCAGACCATTCATAAAACCCTGTCATTGGCACTAAGCAGCGTTGATCAATGACCGCTCCAAAAACTTTATTGCCATTTAATTTATCGGCTCTGGCATTGAAAAAAGGCGGTATTTTCAAGCTCTTAGCCCAGCTAGGCACTAAGCCCCAACGCGCAAGCACACATTCTTGTTCATTTGTTTGTGCGTCTAATCGTATAATGGGCGCACTGGCAGTTGGTGCAATATTGAAGTGAGCAGGGAAGGAATGCCCCAACAGCTCAACACCGCCTTTCGTAAGCTGATCATAAATTACATATCTACCACACATGGCCATCATTCAATTAGACAATACAGCAACCCATAATGTAGCAGGCGTTTGGCAATGTCCAGACCCTTTGCCAGAATCATTAAAAATCAGCTTATTTGAATGCCCCGTTGAAGCGGGCTTTCCTAGCCCAGCAGAAGATCATATTGAAGCCACGCTGGATTTAAACGAATTATTGATTGAACACCCCGCCGCAACTTTTTTTGTTCGGGTGGCGGGTGAATCTATGCTGGATGCGGGCATACATCCCAATGATGTATTAATTGTAGACCGCTCTGAAACGCCCAAACATGGCAGCATTGTCATTGCGCTAGTGAACGGAGAATATACGGTTAAACGGCTTTATATGCGCGCTGGCGAGGTAAAGCTTTGCCCTGAAAATAAGCAATATTCACCGATTGAGTTATCAGGCTTTGATGAACTTGAAGTGTGGGGTGTGGTTACAGGTTTAACGCGAAAACTCTAAATGTACGCGCTTATTGATTGCAATAATTTCTACGTATCTTGCGAGCGTGTCTTTGATCCAAGCCTAAGAGACCGCCCCGTGATTGTGCTGTCTAATAATGATGGCTGTGCCATCGCACGTAGCAATGAAGCTAAAGCATTAGGCATTGCAATGGGTGAACCCATCCACAAAATACAAAAGCAGATCAAAGATCACAATATTGCGGTTCGCTCTGCAAATTTTGCTTTGTATGGCGATATGTCCAACCGCGTGATGGCCATTGTGCAAGCGCAAAACCCGCGTGTTGAAGTTTATTCCATCGATGAATCATTTTTCTATTGTGGCGATATTCCAAACCTTGCTACTTTTATGATTGCGCTTAAAAATCAAGTGGAACAATGGACGGGCATTCCCGTTTCTATTGGTGTGGGTGAAACAAAAACCTTAGCCAAAGTGGCCAATCACATTGCCAAGAAAAGCGGCACGGGTTATTTCCAGCTTAATCAATTAAATCAGCATAGTTTTTTGAGCCGCTTTCCTGTGGGTGATGTTTGGGGGGTGGGGCGTAAGTTTGCGAAACGATTAGAGGCGATGAATATTCACACTGCTTTAGATTTACAACTTGCTTCACCGTTATGGCTAAGAGAACGGTTTAATGTGGTGATGGCGCGCACTCAAGATGAATTAAAAGGCGTGGAATGTATTGCTTTAGATGAAATAGAGCCTGACCGTAAGCAAATTGTATGTAGCCGATCTTTCGGCCACACCGTATGTGAATATGATGAATTAGCTCAAGCTGTTTCAACCTTTATTCATAGAGCAGCCGAAAAAATGCGCGGGCGGCATTTAGAAGCTTCGGTGATTGGCGTGGCCATCAACACAAACCCATACAGCAAGGTAGATAAGCAATATCATAAATCAGGCTCATTTAATCTTGTACCTGCCACCTCAAGCACGCAAGCATTAACCGCCCATGCTTTATGTATTTTAAAGCGGCTGTATAAATCAGGTTACCAATATAAACGCGCAGGCGTATTTTTATCTGATCTATCTAGGCAAGCGCACCATCAAGCTGATTTATTCACGCCTCAAATAGATAATACACTTGATGAATTGATCGATAGCGTTAATCAGAAATATGGACGGGGTGCGCTTGTTTCGGCGCAATTAGTAGGCAAACATAAAAAATGGAGGATGAAACAATCGCGGCTATCCCCAGCCTACACCAGCAGTTGGCAAGGCTTGATGAAGGTTTCTTGAAGTGCGTTAATGCTTTTATTTACGTTAATTGAGAGATTGTAAAATAAGGTGCTATAAAAAAATTTGGGGGTAACTATGGGGGTAACACTAAAACATGGTGATTGAATTATTGTTTAATTTCAAATAGTTGCCTGTCCAATTTGGTAGTCACCATCCACCCAATAGAAGCCCTCCGGAAAGGTGGTTTATTATTGGACGTGGGGATGAATTCGCCTCATCCAGAGGCTCACCCTAGCAGGGTGCCTTCGGCATTGCAAAGTTGCTCTGGGCAATTTCTTCGAGCCCCTCTGCGTGTGGTAGGAGGTTCGAATCCTTCCAATACACACAAAAACCACCCCAAAGGGTGGTATTTTATTTGGTGCGCCCGGAGGGATTCGAACCCCCGACACCTTGGTTCGAAGCCAAGTACTCTATCCAGCTGAGCTACGGGCGCGTAAAGCGGTGGTTGAGCAGTGTTTAACTGCTTAACAGTTTTCTTAAAATTTCATTGGCTTGTTTTGGGTTGGCCTTGCCTTGGCTGGCTTTCATTACTTGTCCGACAAAAAAACCAATCATTTTCTGTTCGCCAGCAAGGTATTGTTCCACTTGTTCAGGGTGTTTGGCAAGTATCTCTTTAACAATATTTTCAATCGCACCTGAATCTGAAATCTGCTTCAAACCTTTGGCTAAAATCACGTCATCCGCGCTGCCTTCGCCTGCCCACATAGCGGCAAACACTTCTTTGGCAATTTTACCTGAAATGGTGTCGTCGCTGATGCGGTCTAATAAACCTGCTAGGGCATCAGCATCAATCTTAGAATCAGCCATGCTTAAATTTTCTTTATTTAAGTGCGCGCTGAGTTCTGAATGTATCCAATTGTTCACTTGTGCAGGTTTGGCCGTTGTTTTAGCGTTACAGGTTTCGAAAAAATCCGCGCTTTGACGATCGGCCATGAGTAAGGTGGCATCTTCTTCAGATAAGCTAAACTCGCTGATAAACCGTGCGATTCTAGGCTCAGGCAACTCGGGGAGATCAGCGCGAATCGCTTCAATCGTTGCCTCATCGATGACCATCGGCGGTAAATCTGGATCAGGGAAGTAGCGGTAATCATGCGCTTCTTCTTTTGAGCGCATAGAGCGCGTTTCATCGCGGTCAGGGTCATAAAGCCGTGTTTCTTGCACCACGGTGCCGCCCGCTTCGATGAGATCAATCTGGCGTTCGATTTCATGTTCAATCGCCGCTTCAACAAAGCGAAAAGAATTGATGTTTTTAATCTCTGCGCGCGTACCAAATTCATCTTGGCCAAAAGGGCGCACAGAAATATTGGCATCACAGCGAAACGAGCCTTCTTGCATGTTGCCGTCTGAAATGCCGATGTAGCGCACGATGCCGTGAATCTTTCTTAAGAATGCAACGGCTTCAGCGGAGGAGCGCATATCAGGCTCGGAGACGATTTCAATCAAGGGCGTGCCACAGCGGTTTAAATCGATACCTGTTTTGCCTGTCATCGCGCCGTGAATCGATTTTCCAGCATCTTCTTCTAAGTGTGCGCGGGTGATGCCGATCATTTTCTTACCATTGATCGTATCAATTTCAAGCTCACCTTCGCCCACTATCGGCACTTCAAACTGGGTGATTTGATAGGCCTTGGGTGAATCAGGGTAGAAATAGTTTTTACGCTCAAAGGTTGAGCGTGCGTTAATTTTCGCACCCACGGCTAAACCAAAACGAATCGCTAATTCAGCGGCGTGTTTGTTCATCACCGGTAAAACGCCGGGCAGGGCGATATCCACTGGCGTAGTTTGGCGGTTTGCTTCTGCGCCGTAAGCGGTCGAAGCGCGCGAGAATATTTTGCTTTTTGTGCTGAGCTGAGTATGAATCTCTAAGCCGATGACGACTTCCCATTTTGTCTGGCTCATGATTCACCTCCGATATTCGCGGGGCGTTGTGTGTGCCAATCCGTTGCTTGTTGAAATTGGTGCGCAACATTTAAAATTTTTGCCTCTTGCATATAGTTGCCAATCAGTTGCATACCAATTGGCAGGCCGTTTTGATCAAAGCCCGCTGGCACAGATAAACCGGGCAAGCCCGCTAGGTTTAAGGTAACGGTATAAATATCTTCCAGATACATGCTCACTGGGTCGTTATTTACTGCGCCCAGTTTTGGCGCAGTGTGCGGCGTGGTGGGGCCTAAGATGACATCGCAGTGTTCAAAGGCTGTGGTGAAATCGTTGGCAATAAGGCGGCGTAGTTTCTGTGCCTTAATATAATAAGCATCGTAATAACCTGATGATAGCGCGTACGTGCCGACCAAGATACGGCGTTTAACTTCATCGCCAAAGCCTTCTGAGCGCGTGTTGACATACATTGATTCAAGATCAGTATACTCTTCAGCGCGAAAACCGTAACGCACGCCATCAAAGCGCGATAGATTAGAGGAGGCTTCGGCAGGCGCGAGCACATAATAACAAGGAATGCCCAGTGCGCTGTTGGGTAAATCAACCTCCACTAAAACAGCGCCTTGTTTTTCGAGTTCATTGGCGGCCGCCATGACGGTATCGGCAATGCCAGCGTCTAACTCAGCATTAAAGAATTGTTTTGGTAGGCCAACGCGCATGCCTTCTAAATTTTGATTTAAATCACTTTTGAAATCAATCTCTTGCTTTTCAATTGAGGTGGAATCTTTTTCATCATAGCCGCAGATGGCTTCCAACATAATTGCAGCATCCTCAGCGCTATTGGCGAATACGCCCGCTTGATCAAACGAAGAGGCGAATGCAACCATGCCCCAGCGCGAAACGCGCCCATAAGTGGGCTTGATACCCGTTAAATTACACAATGCCGCAGGTTGGCGCACTGAACCGCCTGTATCTGTGCCGGTTGAAACGGGCACGATGCCAGCGGCAACGACTGCCGCAGCGCCGCCGGAACTGCCGCCCGGAACGTGTTCTGTGTTCCATGGGTTTAAGGTTGCGCCATAGTATGAGGATTCAGTGGTTGAACCCATCGCGAATTCATCCATATTGGTTTTGCCTATGCTGACCAAATGGCGGGCATTCGATTTTTCAATGACGGTGGCATCATAAGGCGAGATGAAATTGGATAAGATTTTTGAGCCGCAAGTGGTGAGAATATCTTTGGTGCAGAATAAATCTTTATGCGCGGTGACGATGCCACATAAAGGATCATCATTGCCCGCTTTAAGCGCAGCATCTGCGGCAGCAGCCGCCGTTAGCGCTTGCTCAGGGTTTAAGCTGATAAAGGCGTTTAGGCGTGCGTTCGCATCGGCTTTATCTAAAGCGAGTTGGGTTAACTCAACGCTGGAGATCGAGCCATCGCGTAGGGCTTTGGCGATCTGTGTTAGTGAATGGTCTAACATAAGTTTTTTTAAGAATGTGTAAGGGCTGAGTGCAGGTGGTGTTTAATCAATGATTTTAGGCAGTTTTTTTAGGCAATGCCCTTAATCAATAACCTTAGGCACCATAAATAACCCCGCTTCGCTGTGTTCATTCAGCACCATGAATTCATCGCGCATATCTGTTTGTGTAGGCACATCTTCGCGCAGCCTTAGCACAGGGTCTTGCGGATGAGAGAGCGGCGTAATACCTGAGGTGTCCGCTTGCTCCATTTGATCAATCAACTGCATGATGTTATCAATCTGCGATGAGATGACCTCAACGGCCTCTTCTTCAACGCGCAGTTTGGCTAAGCTTGCCAGTTTATGAATTTGTTCAGGGCTAAAGGCCACGATGTGTCTCCGTCAATCGCCCCAAGATTGAGGCATTAAAGAGACCTCAGCATAACTCAAGCACAAGATAAAATGGCTGCTTATTTCCAATCTTCTCGTTAAAATTTTGTGCAATAGCGCGCTATTACACTCAATTTTATCAAGAACCTTGAAAAAACCACCTCAT
>JAZGFQ010000098.1:0-3295 GCA_036479635.1 Arenicellales bacterium | reverse complement strand
CAAAAGTGCGCTCTTCTGAGCCCACGGTAAACATATCATCGCCAAACTTTTCAGCGTGGCCTGAGGCTTCCCACAATGACATATCTACCAACTGCGGCGTGTTAATTTCTTTGTAACCGCGCAAGGCTTGCTCACGCCCCATGAATTCGCGCAACGATTTATATAACTGCCAGCCTTTCTCATGCCAAAACACCATGCCCGGCGCTTCTTCTTGGATATGAAATAAATCGAGCTTCTTGCCAATCTTGCGATGGTCACGTTTTTCCGCTTCAGCAAGCTGATGCAAATATTGCTTTAGCTGTTTTTTATCTGGCCAAGCTGTACCGTAAATGCGTTGCAACATTTCGTTATCAGAATTGCCACGCCAATAAGCGCCCGCCACCTTCATCAACTTAAAGCCTTGGCCTAGCTTGCCCGTGCTAGGTAAATGCGGCCCACGACAGACATCAAACCATTCGCCTTGCTGATAAATCGAGACTTCCTCACCTTCAGGAATAATATCTTCGATGATTTCAACTTTATAATTTTCGCCAATGTCTTTGAAGGTTTTAATCGCCTCAGCACGCGTTAAAACACTGCGCACGATAGGTAAATCGCGCTTAACAATTTCATGCATGCGTTTTTCGATATCGGTTAAATCGTCTTCTGTAAACGGTTCTTTGCGCGCGAAATCGTAATAAAAACCGTTTTCAATCGCAGGGCCAATCGTCACTTGCGTGTTAGGGTATAACTCCTGCACCGCTTGCGCCATCACATGCGCGGCATCATGCCGCATCAACTCTAAGGCTTCTTCATCACGGTTGGTGACGATGGCTAAAGCTGAATCTTGCTCGATTAAAAATGAGGCATCGACCAGTTCATCGTTAACTTTGCCCGCTAAAGTAGCTTTGGCTAAGCCTGGGCCAATATCAGCCGCAACGTCCAGAACAGTGACGGGATGATCGAAATTGCGTTCAGAACCATCAGGAAGGGTGATTTGTACCATGTTGCGTCTCCAGTGGTGACCTATACCAAAGGCCACATGTGCATATTTTGTAAGGGGTTAAAAAGCGCTTTAAAAGCATTAAGCGCTCATTGAAATGAGTGATTTTTGGTAGGCACGCTCGGGTTCGAACCGAGGACCCTCGCCATGTCATGACGATGCTCTAACCAGCTGAGCTACGCGCCTAAAAATCAGGATGCGGAGTGTACACAGAACGAATCTTGCCTTCAATGATTAAGCGTGATTTATCTTAAATTCTAGCGCTTCAATGTATTGAGATACACGCAAAGGGGCAGAGACTTTTTCTAAAAAAGAAAAGAAAATACTGTCATCAACGCACTAACCGAACATAATTGCTAATGTCACGACTACGGTTGTTGACATAACCTTTGTTGAAATCCACACTCCACGCATAGTCGCTAGTGTTAGCACTGGGCGAGGAAGACCAATAACGAGGTGTTTGCGTATTAGGAAAAATAGATTGGTTAATGCTGGGGTTATAACAATCATACGCCACCAAACTTAATAATTCCTTTTGGTTAGGCAAACGCCAATCGTTAAAGTTACCGCTTGAGCTGGCAGGCCCAGCCTGCAAAGCACCCTGCCAGTTTAATTGGCTAGCCGTGCCACTACAACTGGCGCCTGTTTGGCCAAGGCTGCATTGCTGCCACATCAAACCTGTTTGTGCATCTAAAACAGTGCCTTTGCTTTCGTCAACGGTATATCGGTTATTTGGAGTGGTATCAGGAATATAATCTTTGCAGGTTTGCGCGCTGTGCGCTGACAAAGCACTGATAGAAAACGCCCATATCGACGCTTTTAAGGTGAAAGATAAAATAGGGTTCATAATGGAGATCCTTAAGTAAATGAGAAAGTGAATGACGCGCAAGGCGGCATAAATAATTGGCTTAACTGGCGATGCTTTAAGCGTTTATGCACGTAGCCTTGTTCGCTGATCCAAGCATAGTTTATATTGTTTATATTGTTTCTTTTGAGATTGAGTAAATGCGCGTTTAATGCAGAAATTGGCTTAGGCATAGTGCCTGTATCAACGCTATTCTTCCAAAAAAAACTGTCTTTGCGAGGCGCCTGCGACGCGGCAATCTCGCCATGCGGATGATTCTGTTTGACGATGGTCGTAAAGCAATGAGATTGCCGCGCGGTGCTCGCAATGACGGAAGTCGAATGGCGTTGTTTGCGCATTGCGCACCTAAACGTAATTCGCTGCCAAACGTGTATCGATGGTATCTTGAAAAGCCGTTAACTGCCTGCTCAATCAAAATCATCAACGCCTGCGCATCACGCCATATAGGGAAATTCTTCCCCAGATAAGGATTGACTGCTTGCATTAAAATATCCGCTTCAAAAAATAAAAATAAAATACTGTCATCAACGCACTAACCGAACATAATAGTCACCGCCACGATTACTGTTGCTGCCAAAGCCATAGTCGAAATTCACATTCCACGCAACGAAGATATGGTTAACACGGGGCGAGGAAGACCAATAAACAGATGATTCCGTATTGGGAAAGTAACCCGTATCGACAGCCGGGTTCGTTGTGCCTAGGTGCACAATAGAATCTAATTCTTTCAAATTGGGCACGCGCCAATCGTTATAACCACACAAACTATTATTATTCGCTGCGTTCACCAGCACATTCCAATCATCATAATAGGTGCCTTCTTTGCTGGCATGATTCCTACCTAATGCAGTGATACCGCCCCACCTATAAGTGGTGTCTTTATCATGCGCACCACCATCATCGGTTTTTTTCTCCCACATTAGCCCCGTGACGTTATCTTTCACGCAAGACCAACTATTCATCGCAACGGGCAATTCGGTTCCAGTTGCATCTATTTTAGTGAAGCTAAAGCCTGCGTGGCCGTCTGAATCATCGTTGTGGGTGGCATCTCTGCCCTGCGAACAATCTTGTTGGCCAATGGTTTCGCCTGTACACGTTGCGTTATTGCCTGAAGGGTAATCTCCACCCCAGGTGATGCCAGTGTCGTTTAGGGGCGAGGTGGCCGCGATAGGTGGGCTGTCATCATTATCACATAATAACAAACATAAAATTGGCGGCAAAATTGCTTTTTCAGGCGCTGCGATAACCGCTGTTGAAACGGTGAAAACCATCAGTAAAGAGACTGAAAATACAAAAGCACTTTTGGTGCGTAAAAATAGCTTATTCATGTTCATGGGGTTCATTTACAAAAGTATTATGCTCCTGCATGCCACTGGCAAGAACGAAAAAGGCTGAGCACTGCGCTCAACGGTTTGAAAATATTTTATTTTTTTGACAGTCCACTTTCT
>JAZGFQ010000097.1:0-5770 GCA_036479635.1 Arenicellales bacterium | reverse complement strand
TTTCTGTGCCTTATTATTTCAATATTGCACCCAATTATGATGCGACGCTTAGAACGACCTATCTGCAAGAGCGTGGCTTACAGTTTTTCGGTGAATTCAGGCATTTAAACACCTTTGGTGATTCAGTTTTAAAATTAGAGTATTTACCACAAGATGAATTATTCAAAGACGACGCACGCCACGCTTTTGCCTTAGATGTGAATCAAAATTTCTCTAATGGTTTTGGCTTACGCATTGATCTACAAGATGTTTCAGATACATCGTATTTGAACGATTTTCGCAATGATATTTCTCTATCAAGCAGCACTCATTTACCACAACGCGTTGATGTAAACTACAGTAATAGCTTGTTCTATATGCGAGGTAAGGCCGCAAAATATGTTGCCGTTACGCCAAATCTAACCGCAAGCAACCCTTATGATCGATTACCACAAGTTGCGTTTGGTTTACGTTCCCAGGATTTCGGCCCGTTCCGCTTAAACCTAGATGCCGAGTACGTCGCGTTTAAACATGATGATAACGCCAAGCTCAGCGGCACACGCTTTAATTTCACGCCTGCCATCAGCATGCCGATCACGCCAATCTATGGTTTTCTTAAACCTAAAATAGCCTATCGAACCTTAAGCTATCAGTTAGATAACGTGAGTGCAGGCAGTGATGATGCGCCATCAGCATCAGCGCCTATTTTCAGCATTGATTCAGGCGTGTTTTTAGAACGTGATATCACATGGGGCGGCGAGCCTATGCTACAAACCTTAGAGCCGCGTGCGATGTATGTGTATATTCCTGAAGATAATCAAGATGATATGCCTGTGTTTGATACGGGTGAGGGCAGCGTCAGCAGTTATAGTTATTTATTCCGTGAAGATCGTTTCTTTGGTGGCGATAGAATTGGCGATGATCACCATATTGCCTTAGGTCTAACCAGCCGAATTATTGACGATGAAAGCGGTAAAGAACGCTTTAAAGCCAGCATCGGTCAGCTTTATTACCTTGAAGACCGTGAAGTGGGCTTAAGCGCAGGCGCGGCAGCAACAGAGTCTAAATCAGATATTTTTGCAGATGCGCGTGCTAATTTAACCGATACCGTGGATATTTCCTCGTCATTACGTTGGGATCAATCCGAAGGCGAGTTATCTACCTTAAATATGGGTGTAGGCTATAAAAATGGTAGCCGACGCAGTGCTTCGGTTAATTATTATAAATATTTAGAATCGAGCGAAGATCTACGCCTGAAACTAAATTGGCCGTTGTCACCGCGTGTTCAACTTCGCACGAATCAACTCTATTCCATCAAAGACAGCGTGTCGCGCTCATCAAGCTTGGGCTTGGTCTATGATGGCTGTTGTTGGGCAGTGGGCTTGACCGCATCACGCCGTCTAATCAGTGGTGGTGAGTACCGTAACAGTATCCTTGCAACATTGGAGTTGGATGGCTTAGGCAAGATTCAAACTACGCGCTAAAGATCACTTTTACCATCACCTTGAAAAGCACCTTAAATATCATGTTGAAACAATTTTTTAATAAAGCATTATTAGGCTTTAGCTTGCTTATATTGATAGGGCTAAATACAGGTTTCGTGATAGCACAAGCAATAGATGAAGTGGTGTTGGTTGTTGATAGCCAAGCGGTGACAGCTAAAGAGTTCAGTGTACTACGGCTGATTCAAGATCAATCTAAGAAATATTCAGTGGCGAAACCTAAGTTAGGTGAGCCCGTGACCGATGCAATTGTGAATGATTTGATTTTCACCGGCCATGCTAAGCGTTTAGCCGCAGGGTTACAAATTACTGAGGCGCAAGTTGATTCCGCGATTACAGATTTAGCACAGCGCAATAACATTGCTGCGGAGCAGTTAGTGAATGATCTGCGCCAGCAAGGCGTGGATATTTTAATTTTCCGTGCCAGTTTAAAACAGCAGTTATTGGTGCAACAAGTCATTGGGCAACGTATTGCCAGCGGCGTGAAAGTTTCACCGAATGAGATAAGTGAATACATTAACAACCGCCCTGAGTTGCGTAGCCAGCAGCAAAAGAAATTTCTAGCCTCACATTTAGTGGTGCCGATTAAAGAAGGTGCGAGTCAAACTGAGATCAAAAATTTGCGTGATATTGCTTTAAATTTAAGAAAAAAAATCAAAGCAGGTGAAGCGTTTGAAAGCGTTTTACAGGCTAGCGCTGAAGCACAATCGAGCAATGAATCAGGCAGTTTAGGCTGGAAGAAACAAGATGAGCTACCTGCTTTATTTGTAGATGTATTGCTTAAATTAAAAGCTGGTGAGGTGTCGTCCTTAATCGAAAGCAGCAATGGTTTTCATGTTTTAGCCTTACACAAGGTGGAGTCATCGAATGCTTTAGCCAAAGAGTTCCAAATCCGTCATATTTTAAAAGTGGTGGCACCGAATGTTGATGCCAGTGCCGCAGCGGCTCAATTACAAAATCTGAAATCACAAATTTTAGTTGGGATAGACTTTGCCTCAGTGGCGCAGGCAGAATCACAAGATACAGGTTCTGCTGAAAACGGCGGTTTATTAGGTTGGGTACGTTTACAGCAATTAGAACCCCAGTTCGGACAAGCGGTGTTGGCGCTTGAAGTTGGGCAATTAAGTGAGCCAATTCGAACCCAGTTCGGTGTGCATTTAGTTCAGGTGTTAGGGCAGCGCGATATAGCAGGCGCGAGTAGTTTAGAGGCGCGCGTTGAGCAGCAAATATTCTCAGAAAAAGTGAATGAAAAAATGCAAGATTTACTCAATGATCTAAAACAGGTTGTGCTAGTTGAGGTGGTGAATTAATGTTAAAACCAGACAACCTTAAGAATAGTGTTTTATCACTGTTGCCCGAAACCTTAGCTACGGATTTAAAAGATAACATTGATGCCGCGATTCAGGGACATTTATCGCAAATGAATTTAGTGTCTCGAAAAGACTTTGAAATTCAGCAAAAGGTTTTAGCTAAAACGCGCGCTAAACTTGAAGCCTTAGAGAAAACGCTGGCTGAGCTTGAGCAACAACACACTTAAACTTTGCTAAAGGGCTGATAAGGAATGTCACTTGCCGTCGTTCAAAGCCGCGCTGAGCAGGGCGTATCTGCGCAGGAAGTGAGCGTTGAAGTGCATCTAACGGGTGGCTTGCCTGCCTTTTCAATCGTTGGTTTGCCCGAAGCGGCCGTGAGAGAAAGTAAAGACCGCGTACGCAGTGCGTTGATCAGTGCCAATTTCGAATTCCCACGCAAGAAAATCACCGTTAATCTTGCGCCCGCAGATCTACCCAAAGAAGGTGGGCGCTATGATTTACCGATTGCCATTGGCATTTTAGCGGCCTCTGGCGTGATTCCACAATCCGCATTAGATGATAAAGTTTTTATTGGCGAACTGGCTTTAACGGGGGCACTGAGATCCACTCGTGGTGGCTTAGTCACCGCTTTGTCACTGCGTGAGCAAAACCTGACATTATGTTTGCCATTGGCGAACGCTGAGGAAGCCTCAGCGGTACCGAATATCAACATATTGCCTGCCGCACATATCATTGAATTGGTGGCGATTCTGCTCGGCCAACAAAGTATTCAAAGCTTGCCAGAAGCTATTTTAGTCGAGCCTGTTTCGGGTAAAGATATCTCAGATGTTAAAGGACAAGCCTTCGCCAAGCGTGCTTTGATGATCGCGGCGGCGGGCAACCATAATATTCTAATGTATGGCCCACCCGGCACGGGTAAATCGATGTTAGCTGAGCGCTTTGCTGGCTTGTTACCAGAACTGCCTTTAGAGCAAGCCCTAGAAGCCGCCGCCATTGCCTCAGTGAGTAATGATGGCTTAGATATGCAGCGCTGGCGGCAGCGACCATTTCGCTCACCACATCATAGCGCGTCATCCGTTGCGATTGTCGGCGGTGGTGCAAAGGCCATGCCAGGTGAGATTTCGTTGGCGCATCACGGTGTATTGTTTTTAGATGAATTTACAGAGTTTGATAAACGGGTTTTAGAAAGTCTAAGGGAACCGTTGGAATCAGGCAAAGTAAGCATCGCAAGGGCAGCATATCGTGCAACCTATCCTGCTAAATTCATTTTAGTGGCGGCGATGAATCCATGTCAGTGTGGCTTCCATGGCGATGCGCAAAACCCAGCGAGATGCCGTTGTACACCTGATCAAATATCCAGATATCGCGCTAAACTTTCTGGGCCCTTGTTAGATCGTATCGATATGCACATTGAAGTGCCTAGAGTGCCGCAGACGGTATTATCGGCGCCCAGCCCTGAAGACGAGCCCAACAGCGCACAGATTCGAGATGAAATTGAGGCAGTACAAGCACAGCAACTTGAGCGTCAAGCGTGTTTAAACAGTGCGCTTAGCGTTAAGCAGATAGATGAGTTTTGCCGCTTAGATGAAGCCTCTCAGCAATTGATTGATACGGCGATGTTACGCTTAGGCTTATCTGCGCGTGGTTACCACCGAATCTTGAAATTAGCGCGCAGCATTGCGGATTTAGAAGGCGCAGAGCAAATTCAGCAAACGCACCTCGGACAGGCTATTCAGCTTAGAAGCTTGGATAGGTCGGGTTGATGATTGTTATTATAATTAAACATTGTGCTGTGATGAATACCTCCCATCCTTTTTGACAATTGGGATATCGTCAAGCAGGGTGGAGGTTTCTTCAACAAAACGAGGCATTCATCATGAGCAATTGTATCTATAGAAGGCCTTAATTTCTTTAGCATACTGTAGTGGCATTTTTAATGATGCACTACATAATCGTGTAAGGACTATTCAGATAAACTCACGTCATACCCCAACATGATGATTCAATGAGCTAAACGCCTCAACACCGCTATAATGGCGCGGCTTAAACGAATTAATGTGCACTATGAAACAAGGCCCGCGTCAGATAAATACTCCATTTCGTCCCATCCCCTTAGATGTGCCTGAAGGCATGGCGAAAAATGAGTTTTTTAACAGCACAGAAAACTTAAATGATTTAGAAAATAATAATGGTTTATTGCGTAACAGCGAGAACCTATTGCTTTATCGCAAGGCCATTGGGCATAGCACCACTTTCGATTGCTCAATCATTTATAACACCTCAAAAACGGTGTTGAACCCTTTGGGGCGGCCTGTGCGGCGCACGCAAGTGCCTGATGATGTTAAGCATGTTTGGAACCGCATGAATCAGCTTATTATTGAATATATGCTTGAGCAGTTCCCTGACCCAAAAAAGCATTTAGTGTTAGCAGGGGAGGCGAGTTTAGATGCGACTTGGCCGTTAACTTCGCCCGGCGTGCCCAGCATTCGTATGTTGCATAATCATTTCATGGTGTTTGATATGCAGCAGTTGAAAAATGCTGAAATGGCCGACCCAAACAACCCCAATTTAACCGATGGTGGTCAGCACAGCTTATTTCAATCTTATATGCATGAGGCATATCGCGAATTTTTCTCAGCTTTAGATTTTGAAGTGCTTAAAATGACGGATGAGAAATCATCGACCTTAAAATTAACGGGCTACCCAAAAGGATTGCCCTGTTGGGAGATTCAAGGTGGTGCGGATGCATTGAAAGACATCCATTTCTGGCGTGAGTATGATCTTATTTTGAAGGGTTTCATTGATTTTTACCGCACCTTTTTCACGCAAGTTTCTACTCGAAATGCGCCGATGCCGAAAGACCCGTGGTTTCCAGAACAAGTTGAGCGTAAGTTATTGCACAACAATAAATTACTAGCGACGGCAAAAATTGTACGTGAGCAATGCATTAAAGACCCAAGCTATGCCAGTTCTATTCGT